>CAYNDV010000051.1:0-16719 GCA_964396055.1 uncultured Vicinamibacterales bacterium
GGCTAGAGGCTAGAGGCTAGAGGCTGGAGGCTAGAGGCTGGAGGCTAGAGGCTGGAGGCCGGAGGGGCTGGAGGGGCTGTTACGGTGCCGGGGCCAGCACGACGCAGTTGCGGCCGGCCGCCTTGGCCTGGTACATCAGCCGGTCGGCGTACGCGACCAGTTCGTCGGCGGTGGATCGGCCCTCGGTGACGAGACCGCCGATCGACACGGTGACGCGCAGGTCGCCGCCGGGCAGCGGAAGCGCCGACTGGGCCACCAGCGCCCGCAATCGCTCGGCGATGGCCTCGAGCATCTTCACCGACACGTTCGGGGCGATCATCAGGAACTCCTCGCCGCCCCAGCGGCCGACTACGTCGAAAATGCGCGAGTTGTCGTTCACGGTCTTGGCCACGGTGCGGAGCAGTTCGTCGCCCACCGCGTGCCCGTGCTGATCGTTCACCTTCTTGAAGTGATCGATGTCCACGAAGAGGAGCCCGAGCCGGTTGTTGTAGCGACCGGCCTCCTCGACCTTGGCCCGCAGGGTCATCTCGATGTACCGGCGGTTGCCGACGCCGGTGAGCGTGTCCACGAGCGCCATGCGGCCGAGTTCCTCGATCTTCTTGCGGACGGCCTGGGTCTCGGTACTGTCGGAGAACACCTCGACGGCGCCCAGGATCTGTCCGTCGGCGTCGCGCACCGGCACGGTCCGGACCTTGACGGCGCGCCGGTACCCGTCTTTGTGAAAGAGGAAGACCTCGGCCTCGCGGGTGCGGCCATCGACAATCGTGCGGGCGAGCGGGCAGGCGGTGTGGCAAAGCTCGGCGCCGGTGTCGTTGACGTGGCGCAGCAGGTTGTCGAAACAGTGCCGACCCTGGACTTCCGACGCGGCATAGCCCGAGATGTGCTCGGCGGCGCGGTTCCAGTAGAGGATGCGCCGGGCCGGATCGACGAAGTAGACGCCGTCGTCGAGATTGGCGACGGCCGAAGCGCAGAAGGGCAGGGTGTCGTGAGCCAGCGGCAGCGCGTCTGACATAGGTGTCGGGCCGGACGGTGCCCGGCCGCTAACGGTTTTGCAAGCGACAGGCCATCGGCTGGGCTGGGCGCCGGGGCGAGCCGGAACAGGAAACCGACGGTTTTGCGCCATGCCCCGCGCCTGCATGCGCCGCCGTGCCTGCGGCAGGAAGCCGGGCGACTGACACCGGGGCGTGCGCAGTGTCGGTGGACCGGACAGCCGGACCGGCTCCTGACCGGAAAAAGGGGCCTGGCCCCTTTTCCGGCTCGGGTGTCGAAACGCCGGGCCGGCGCGGGCCCCGGGGCGGGGGCCTGGCTCTTGACAAACGTAATACTAACTACTAAGTTATTAGTAATCATGAAACCCCGAAGCGCCACGCTCACGCCCCAGGAACTCGAAATCATGAAGGTCGTCTGGCAGGCCGGTGAGGCCACCGTGCGCGACGTGTACGAGCAGCTGCGGACGCGCCGCAAGGTGGCCTACACGACCGTGATGACCATGATGAACGTGCTCGAGACCAAGGGCCACCTGCGCAAGCGCCAGGACGAGCGCGCCTACGTGTACCGCCCGGCCCGTCCCGAGGCCGCCGTCGTGCGCTCGATGATCCGCGAGTTTGTCGATCGGGTTTTCGACGGCGCCGCCCGCCCGCTGGTGGTGCACCTGGTGAAAGACCGGCGTCTAACCCGAGAGGAACTCGATTCGGTGGCCCGGCTCATCGACGAGGCGTAACATGACCGACCTCGCGTTCGGCAACCTCCTGGGATGGGGCGTCCAGGTGACCGCGGTCGCCGCCCTCGGCCTGCTGCTGCCCGCCGCCGTCCGCCTGTCGTCGCCGGGGGCCCGCCTGGCGTTCCTGCGCGCCCTCCTGGCGCTCTGCCTGCTGCTGCCCGTGCTCCAGCCGTGGCATCCGGCGCCGGCGCCGAGCCAGCCGGGCGAGGCGGAGGTGGTGCTGGGGGTCCGGCTGGCGCCGCCCGGCACGCTGCCGGACACGGCCCTGGCCGCCGGCCCCTGGTCGCCGGCAGCGGTGCTGGTGGCCATCTACCTGGCGGGCGTGGCCGTGCGCCTGGCGTGGACCGCGCTGGGGCTCTGGTCGCTTCGGCGGCTGCGGGCCGCGTCGGTGCCGCTCGCGCCGAGGCCGGCCGCCGTCGATGACGCCGTCCTCCTGACGGGCGCCGATGCGGACTTCCGGGTATCGGGCCGCGTGGTGCAGCCCGCCACGTTTGGATGGCGGCGGCCGGTGGTCGTGGTGCCCCCGACCTTTGCGGACTTCGCGCCGGCGCAGCAGCGGGCGGTGGCGGCCCACGAGCTGCTGCACGTGCGCCGGGGAGACTGGCTGCGGGCGCTCGCTGACGGCCTCGTCCTCACGGTGTGCTGGTTCCATCCGCTGCTGTGGTGGCTCGTCGACCAGATCCACCTGAGTGTCGAACAGGTGGTGGATCGAGAGGTGGTCGGCCTGGTGGGCGAGCGCCGGCCGTACCTGGAGGCGTTGCTCACGCTCGCGTCGGCGGGACCGGCCCCGCGGCTGCAGCCGGCCTCGATGTTCCTGAAACACGGCCACCTGACCCGCCGGGTGGCATTGCTCGTCAAGGAGGCGTCCATGTCCCGCGTACGTCTGGTGGTCTCGTTCCTGGTCGTCTGCGCCGTCGTGCTCACCGGTGCGTGGGCGGCCGTGCAGGCGTTCCCGCTGCAGGCACCCGCGCTCGAAGTGCAGGCCCCGCCGCCTCCACCCCCGCCTCCACCGCCGCCGCCTCCGCCGCCCGAGAAGTGGGCGGCCGTCCCGGCCGGTGCGTTGCGCGTCGGCGACGGGATCCAGCCGCCCAGGAAGATCACGCATGTGAACCCGGAGTATCCAGCCGAGGCGGCCAAGGCGGGTCTCGAGGGCGTGGTGGTGCTCGAAGCCATCATCGACGAAGCCGGCAAGGTGAAGGACACGCGGGTGGTCAAGTCGGCGGCGCCCGCCCTGATGGACGCGGCCGTGGCGGCCGTGAAGCGGTGGGAGTTCACGCCCACCCTGCTGAACGGCAAGGCCGTGCCTGTGGTGATGGCCGTGACGGTGGCCTTCAAGGCCAAGGGTGCCACCGCCGAGGCGAAGGCGGGCGCCACCGTGCCGCCGCCGCCCCCGCCTCCTCCTCCGGCGCCGAAGGGCGACAAGGTGCTGCCGCCACCCCCGCCACCTCCTCCGCCCCCGCCGGACGAGGCCGCTTCGTACGGGGCAGCCGTCCGGGTGGGGAAGGGCATCCAGCCGCCTGCGAAGATCAAGGACGTCCAGGCCGTCTACCCGCAGGCCGCCCAGGAGGCCCGCATCCAGGGGGTCGTCATCCTCGACGTCTTGATCGGTTCGGACGGCAAGGTACAGTCGACCAAGGTCGTCCGCTCGGTCCCCGAGCTCGACCAGGCCGCGCGCGACGCCGTGTCGCAGTGGGAGTTCACGCCGACGATGAAGAACGGCAAGGCGGTGCCGGTGATCATGACGGTGACGGTGAATTTCACGCTGAAATAGACAGAAGACAGGAGACAGAAGACAGAAGACAGAAGGGCGCGGCGGGGCTGGCATCAGCCTGCCGCGCCCGTCGTGCGTCTGGCGCCCAACGGTGCCGCGTCCGGCTGAAGCCGGACGCCACGCAGGGGCAGATCCGAACAGCCGAACGGCCAATCTGGTGTACCCTGATCCCCCGACCGGAGGATCCCATGGGTGTGATGCGGAGTGTGCTGCTGGCGATTTCGGAGAACCGCTGGATGCGCGAGAAGGGCCCGCGCCTGTGGTTCGTCCGCCGCGCCGTGCGGGCCTTCATGCCCGGCGAAGAGTTCTCGGACATGCTGGCGGCGGCGGAGCAACTCCGGCCGGCGGGCATCGACACCGTGTTCACCCGCCTGGGCGAGAACGTGGCCGATCCGGCGGAGGCGGCGTTCGTCACGCGCCACTACTGCGAGGCGATCGACCAGATTGCGGCGACGGGGATCCGGTGCGAGCCGTCGATCAAGCTCACGCAACTCGGCCTCGACCTCGACCGGGAGCAGGCGTACCGCAACCTGCGCGAACTGGCCGTCCGCACCGACGCCACCGGCAACTACCTGTGGGTGGACATGGAGCAGTCGGGCTACGTCGACGTGACGCTCGATCTGGTCCGGCGCGTGAAGGCGGAGTTCCCGCGTGTCGGCGTCTGCCTGCAGGCCTACCTGTATCGCACGAAGGACGACCTGGCGGGTCTCATCGAGCAGGGCATCGGCGTGCGGCTGGTCAAGGGCGCGTACAAGGAACCCTCGTCGCTGGCCTGGCCGAAGAAGGCCGACGTGGACGAGCAGTACTTCGCGCGCGCGGTGACGATGCTCGAGGGGGTGTCGCGCGCCAACGGGTTCCGCGCGGTGTTCGGCACGCACGACCTGGTCCTCATTGACCGGATTGCGGCGCATGCCGAGCGGGCCGGGCTGCGGCCGGGCGACTACGAGATCCACATGCTCTACGGGATCCAGCGGGCGGCCCAGTCGCGCCTGGTGCAGGCCGGGGCCGACGTTCGGGTGCTGGTGGCCTACGGGGCGTTCTGGTTTCCGTGGTACGTGCGCCGCCTGGCCGAGCGGCCGGCGAACGTCTGGTTCGTCGTGCGCAGCCTGTTCTCCTGATTTCCTGTTGTATACGCCCTGGCGCCGAATAATTCTCAGAAAATTCGCGGGTTCGCAACCGGCCCGCAAGGAGCATGCTGTATGAAGGTACTGGGACGGGCCGCGGCGGTGGCCGCGCTGGCATTGGCCGCCGCGTGCGGCGGCGAGAAGTCCTCGTCGCAGGACGTGCCGCTCGCGCCGTCGCCGACGCCGCCGGGCACCGGCGGGGGCAGCGTGACGTTGACCGCGCCGGCGCCGGACGCACCGGCCGACGACGCGCAGCTCACCACGTTGCGCCCGACGCTGACGGTGCGGAACACCACCTCGAGCCAGCCCAGCGGCACGCGCGTGTACGAGTTCCAGATCTCGGATCGCAGCGACTTCACGGTGGCGGCCCAGTCGTTCGGCTTCTACTACGCCGTCGTGCTCACCCGGACCGGCGTGCCCGAGGACGCCAGCGGCAAGACCAGTTTCACGCCCGATACCGACCTGCAGCCGGCCACGAAGCTGTACTGGCGGGCCCGCGTGTCGCAGGGGACGGTGACCTCCGACTGGTCGCCGACGGTGTCGTTCAAGACCAAGATCGCGGGCTACAACCGTCCCGGCGAGCTGTACGACCCGCTGGTGGGCGGCGAGACGGTTGGCGAGCGTGTCGGCGCCACGTCGTTCGTGCCCAACAAGGGCCTCCGCCTCGACTCGCCCACGAGCTTCGTCAGGTATCGCCTGCCGCAGACGATCACGGCAGGGGAGTTCTCGATGGAGGTCGAAGGCCTCCAGCCGAACATCCCGGTGATCCCGGGCATGGTCAACAAGCCGAAGATCTTCGGCATGCAGGACGGGGACGGCGACTACACCACGAACAACTGGCGCATCGACGGCCAGTACCGCGGCCTCGAAGGCAACCCGCCGAACTGCATCCAGTTCCGCGCGATGTTCGGCGGCGAGCAGTTCAAGATCGAGCCCGACACGGCCGTGCGGTACTCGATGGTGTTCCTGCTCGACCCGGCGCGGACGTACTTCTGGCGCGGCAGCTGGAACAACGGCTTCCGGCTGGAGGTCCGTGACGGCATGGCGGGTCACAAGTTCTACGATCAGCAGATTCCCGTCGGCAACGGCTACAATCCGCCGCGTCACGTCGCGTACCTCGGCGCGCCCCGTGGCAGCGGCGGCGAGATGTCGGTGATCGTGGGCGCCACCTATCGCAACGTGTGGCTGAGTTCCAAGCCGCGGCCGGCATCGCTCGGCAGCGCGCTCGACATCGACCAGTAGCCCCGCAGTCACTCCCGACGGCCCCGTGTTCCTGCGAACACGGGGCCGTCGTCGTTTCCCGGCACAGTGTCCCGGAACCGGTGCACGATCCCCTTCTGTGGCTATAATGCACCCGTGCCGAGACGCGATCCCGCCACCCGCCGCCTGCCGTCCGGGCTCGCGAAAAAGGGGCCTGGCCCCTTTTCCGGCGGTGCCGGCGCGCCGCTGATGGATCAGCTGGCGGCGCTGCTCGAGCGCACGCCCGAGCGGCCGTCGTGGGACGAGTACTTCATGGCGACGGCGCTGCTGATGGCGTCGCGCTCCGCCTGCGGGCGCCTGCACGTGGGGTGCGTGCTCGTCTCGGGCGGCGAACACGCCAACCGCATCGTGGCCGCGGGCTACAACGGGTTCCTGCCCGGCACGCCGCACCGCTCGCGGCTGCGCGACGGGCACGAACAGGCCACCGTGCACGCCGAGCAGAACGCGATCGCCGATGCGGCGCGCCGGGGCGTGAGCGTGGCGGGCGCCACGGCCTACATCTCGCACTTTCCGTGCATCAACTGCGCGAAGGTGCTGGCGGCGGCCGGGATCCGCGTCATCAAGTACCACCACGACTACCACAACGACCTGCTCGTCACCGACCTGCTCAACGAAGCCGGGGTGGTCATCACCCGCCTGTAATCCTGGCGGCCCAATGAGTCGGGGACAGTTGCATTCGTGGGTGCCGGCTCCATTCCGCCCCCGTATGCTACGCTTAGGTATGCGAACAGTTGCCCTCTTCCTGAGTCTGGCGGTGTCCGTGTCGGCGTGCTCGAAGGAGCCGTCGGCTGATGCCGCCGCGCCAGCCGGCCAGGCCACATCTGCCGCGGCGGCGGCCCAGCCGGCCGCGTCGGGCCCGGCCCCGGCCGGCCCCCAGACCGTCACGGGTTCGGTCCTCGAGACGATGAACGCCGCCAACTACACGTACGTCCGCCTGAAGACCGGCAACGGCGACCTGTGGGCGGCGTCGGACCAGTTTGCCGTGAAGGTCGGCGATCGCGTGGTGGTGCCGCTCGAGACGCCCATGGAGAACTTCCACAGCGCGTCGCTGAACCGCGACTTCCCGATCATCTATTTCGCGTCCCGCATCTGGCGCGAGGGTGAGACGCCGGCGGCTGTGCCGGCGACGGCGATGCCGGCGCTCGCGTCGTCGCATGGGCCAGTGTCCGCCGGCCCGGCCGCCACGCCCGCGGGAGATGCGGCGGCCGCCCAGGGCGGCGGCATGGGCGGCATGATGGCCGGCCACGGTACGCAACGGCCGGCCCCGCCAAAGGTCGAGAAACTCGAGCCGCCTGCCGGCGGCCTGAGCGTGGCCGACGTGTGGGCCAGGCGCGCGTCGCTGAACGGCAAGACCGTCACCGTGCGTGGGACGGTCGTGAAGTTCAACGGCGGCATCCTGGGCCGCAACTGGATCCACATCCAGGACGGCTCAGGCACGGCCGACGACGGCACCCACGACCTGACGATTACCTCCGATGCCACCGTCAAGGTCGGCGACATTGTGACGGTGACGGGGGTGCTGGCCGTCGACAAGGACTTCACGGCCGGCTACGCGTATCCCGTCATGCTCGAGCAGGGGAAGATCGTGGGGAGGTGACGGGGGAAGAAGACAGAAGACAGAAGACAGAAGACAGAAGCAAGAAGCAAGAAGGGATCACGCTGTCACGCTGTCACGCTGTCGCGCTGTCGTGCCCTCAATGTGCGGGGGCGGCGAAGCATCCACTTCGCCGCCCCCGTGGTCTCTCTCTGGCCTCTGGCTTCTGGCCTCTGACCTCTGACCTCCAGCCTCCAGCCTCTAGCCTCTAGCCTCTAGCCTCCAGCCTCTAGCCTCTAGCCCCAATCCCCGCCCGTATGACCGCCGTCATAGGGCTCCCTCCCGGGAGGGCGCATGCTGTGCGCAACAGGGAGCCCCCATGCCGATTCCCGTCCGGCTGCCCGATCTCGAGCACTGGAAAGCCCAGGTGAAGTGTCAGTCGGGCTGCCCGGTTGCGACCGACGCGGGCCGGTACGTGCAACTCATCGCCGAGGGCCGCGACCGCGACGCGTTCCTGGTCGCGCGCGCCCCGAATCCCTTCGCCTCCATCTGCGGGCGCGTCTGCGCCGCGCCGTGTGAAGACGCCTGCCGCCGCGGCGCCATCGACGCGCCCGTCTCCATTCGCGGTCTGAAGCGCTTCGTCACCGAGCAATACGGCGTGGAGTCCGTCAACCCTGACACGCAGGATGCGCTGACGGCCGGGCCGTGCGTCGAAGGAAACCGGTACGCCGGCCACGACGTCGTCAGTGGGGCGATGGCGGGCCGTCCGCGTGTGGCGGTGATTGGCGCCGGTCCGGCGGGCCTGGCCGCCGCCCACGACCTGGCGCTGCAGGGCTACGCGGTCACGGTGTTCGAGGCGGCTGACGAACCCGGCGGGATGGTGCGCTACGGCATCCCCGAGTACCGGCTGCCGCGGACGATCATCCGGGCCGAGGTCGACAAGATCACGGCGCTGGGCGTCGATCTCCGGCTGGGCACGCCGTTGACCCAGGCCTTCGGCCTTGCGGCCCTGCGGGCTCAGGGCTACCAGGCGGTCTTCCTGTCTGTCGGTGTGTCGCGAGGCCGCGACCTGCAGGTGCCGGGCGTCGAACTCGACGGGGTCATCAAGGCCGTCGACTACCTGCTGAACGTCAACCGCGGGTATCGGGTGCAACTGGGCCGGCGCGTGGTGGTCATCGGCGGCGGCTTCGTGGCGTTCGACGCGGCGCGCACGGCGTTGCGGGCCTTCGCGAACGCCGAGGCCGAGCGCTCGGAGTTGGCGGCCGAGTCCGACGCGCGCGTGAAGGAGGCCCTCGACTCGGCCCGCAGCGCCATCCGCGCGGGCGCCGCCGAGGTGACGATCGTCTCGCTCGAGAGCTTCGACGAGATGCCGGTGCTGCGCACCACGCAGGGCCATGAAGAGTTCGAGGAGGCCCGGCGGGAGGGGATCCAGTTCGTGCCGCGGCGGGGCCCGCTCCGTTTCGTCGGCCAGGGCCGGCTGTCGTCCATCGACCTGCGGGCGGTGACCTCCGTGTTCGACGCCACCGGCCGCTTCGCGCCCACCTACGCCGACGACGACGTGCTGTCGCTCGAGGCGGACGCGTGCATTCTCGCGATCGGCCAGCGGGCCGACCTGTCGTTCCTCGAGGAGACCGACCAGGTGGCGCTCACGCCCGGCGGCACGATCCGGGTGGATCCCGAGACGCTCGCGACCTCGGCGCCCGGGGTCTACGCCGGCGGCGATGTCGCCTTCGGCCCCCGGAACCTCATCGAGGCCGTGGCCAACGGCAAGCGGGCCGCGCGCTCGATCCACGCGTATCTCTCGCGCGGAAGCGCCGGTCCCCGCGTCTCCCTCGACATCGAGAAGATCCCGTCATCGCGGTACCGCATGATTGCCGGATTCGAACAGCTGGATCGGGTGGCGCCGCCCACGCTGGACGTCGGGCGCCGCACCGGCATTGCCGAAGTGGAGACGGGGTACGGGCGCGCGGACGCGGTCGCCCAGGCGGCCCGCTGCCTGGTGTGCCACGTTCAGACGATCTACGACCCCGAGGCGTGCGTGCTGTGCAACCGGTGCGTGGACATCTGCCCGGAACACTGCCTGGCGATCGTGCCCTTCGACGCGGTCGGTCTGGACGAGGCGACGCGGGACGAGGTGGCCGGCAGGGCCGAAGCGGCGGGCCTGCCGCTGTCGGCGATGGTGAAAGACGACGAACGCTGCATCCGGTGCGGGTTGTGCGCCATCCGGTGTCCCACCGACGCGATGACGATGGAGCGGTTCACCATCACGGAGCGACTGACGCAGGCGACGTCCGGCTGAAGCCGGACGCCACGACGGACGGCAGACCGACGGCACACGGACCGTTTCCTGATCTGAGGACAGACACGATGAGCGAGACCAAGCCCCCCGCCCCCGCCGACCGGCGGGAGTTCCTGTGGAAACTCGGCACGGGCGCCGGCGTCGTGGCGATCGTGGCCCAGGCCGGCGCCTCGTTGCGGTCGCTGGTGCCCAACGTCAGCTACGACGCGCCGACGACGGTGAAGCTCGGGCCGCCCGACGAGTTCCCCGACGGCCTGAAGTTCCTGCCCGACCAGCGCCTGTTTGTCTTCCGGAACGGGAAGACGTTCCACGCGATCTCGGCGGTGTGCACGCACCTGGGCTGCACGGTGCGAGCCGAGGCGCTGACGCGGCCCGAGGAGGCCACGATCGAGGGCCAGGCGCTGCGCCTGACGCATCGCTTCATGTGCCCGTGCCACGGGTCGAACTACAAGGGCGACGGATCGAACGTGTCGGGCCCCGCCCCGAAGCCGCTGGCCTGGTACCGCCTCTCGATTTCGCCGGACGACGGCCAGTTGATCGCCGATCTGGCCGACGAGGTGGATCACAGTTTCCGTCTGACCCTGGCGTGAGGTACCCCGATGACCCCCTTGCTGAAACGCGCACCTGAGGGCCCGTCGGCGCCCGGCGTCCGCCCGCAGCGGTGGTGGAGCCTCCGGCCCCGGTCCGACCGCGAGGCCGGCGACGCCGTGGTCTCCAACTTCCTGCTGCATTGGTTTCCCGCGAAGGTGCACAAGCCGTCGCTGGCCTGGTCGTACTCGGGGTGGCTGGGCACCATCTCGGGCGCGCTCTTCGTCCTGCTGATCCTGTCGGGCCTCCCGCTGATGTTCCTCTACGTGCCGTCCGTGGAGCGCGCGTACCAGTCGGTGAAGGACATCGAGTACGTGGTGACGTTCGGCTGGTGGATCCGCGCTGTGCACCGCATCGCCGCGCACCTCATGGTGGTTACGGTGGTCCTGCACCTGGCGCGCGTGTTCTTCACCGGCGCGTACAAGAACGGCGTGGGGCAGGGGCAGCAGCGCGAGTGGAACTGGGTGATCGGCGTCGTGATGCTGCTGCTGACCCTGTTCCTGTCGTTCACCGGCTACCTGCTGCCGTGGGACCAGCTGGCCTACTGGGCGGTGACCGTGGGCACGAACATCGCCTCGGCGGTGCCCTACATCGGTCCGACGATCCGCGAGTTGCTGATCGGCGGCCGCGAGATCGAGCAGGCGACGCTCATCCGGTTCTACGTGCTGCACATCATCGTCCTGCCGGGTGCCCTCGGCGTGCTCATCGCCTATCACATGTGGCGGATCCGCAAGGACGGCGGCCTGGCGCGGTCCGACGCCTCGACGGTGCTCGCGACGGCCCGCGAGACGGCGCCGGTGGCGACCAAGACCTACACGCTGCTGGGCGTGGCCCGTGGCACGTCGCCGGCGGTGCGGACGACGTCCACCGAGGCGCCGGAGACGACCGTCAACGCGGTGCCGGACCTGACGCGGCGGGCGCTCATCGCGACGCTGGGCACGTTCGCGCTCGTGAGCATCCTGGCGAGCGCCATCCCGTCTCCGCTGGAGGAGCCGGCCAACGCGCTGGTCACGCCGAACCCGGCGAAGGCGCCGTGGTACTTCCTGTGGCTGCAGGAGATCGTCACCGACACGACCATCCGGATCGGGTCGTTCACCGTGAACGGCGCGTTCCTGGGTGGCGTCATCCTGCCGGGCCTGCTGCTGACGCTGCTGACGGTGTGGCCGTGGTTCGACCGGTCGCCGGCGGCGGCCACGGGGGCCTGGTTCCCGCGCAGCCGGCGCGCACAGAACGCGGCGTTCATCGCCGCGCTGGTGCTGATCCTGGTGTTCACGGTGATTGGCCTGTGGCTGCGCGGGCCCTACTGGAACTTCTACTGGCCGTGGGAAGCCTGGCCCGAGATCCCGGGGAGGATCTGACATGGAGCAACGGACCAACTCGCCGTTCCCGCGGCTGGATCGCCCCGTGCTGGCGGTGATCGGGCTGGTGCTGGTGGGGGCGACGGCGTTCTTCGCCTGGAGCGACCGGCAGCACGACTACAAGTACTACCAGTACCAGTTCCGCAACATGGTGGCCGAGAAGTTCGGCGCCGAGAAGGCGGCCACCGTGCCGTCGGGCCTGCAGCAGGTGTGGGTGCCGGGTCTGCGCCGGGCGGATCGGTGCACGACGTGCCACCAGGCGGTGTCGTGGAAGGGGTTCGAGACGGCCGAGCATCCTTACCGCACGCACCCGGTAGAGCCGCTGAAGGCGCACCCGCCCGAGACCTTCGGGTGCAGCGCCTGCCACGGCGGGCAGGGCTGGGCCATCGACACGGCGGCCGCTCACGGCGAAGTGGCCCACTGGGAGGAGCCCCTGCTCGGCCGGGGCCTCGGCGAGGCGTACTCGCTCGCGGACAACAAGGCGGCGCTGATGCAGATGAACTGCAACATCTGCCACCGCTACGAGCGGTCGACGCCGGGGGCCACGATGATCAACCACGCCAAGACCCTGGTGCAGGAGCGGGGCTGCCGGGCGTGCCACGTCATCAACGGCCGCGGCGGGACGATTGGCCCGGATCTCACGTGGGTCGGCGACAAGGCGCCCGAGCAGTACGACTACAGCCGCCTCTCGGGGCAGACGACGGCGTTCGCCTGGCACGTGGCGCACATGAAGGATCCGCGCGCCCTCGTGCAGGACACGGTGATGCCCAACTTCCACTTCTCGACGAAGGACGCCCAGGCCATCGCGATGCTGGTGCTGTCGTGGCGCAAGGCGCCCTTCGACGCGGCGTTCCTGCCGGGCGTGCCCCGCACCGATCCACAGACCCCCGAGGAGAAGCGCGAGGAAGAGGAGATGAAGACCGGTCCCGGCGCCTGGTTCGTCCAGACGGGCTGCTTCGTCTGCCACTCGATCGCGGCGCTGAAGGTGAAGAGCCCGGCGCAGATCGGTCCCGACCTGTCGACGGCCGTCGAAGACACGCAGAAGCGCTTCGGGGTGACGGTGGACCAGTTCATCGAGAATCCCACGGGCACGATGTCGGTGGTGCTCTCGCGCCAGATCATCCTGTCGCCGGAGCAGAAGGCGGTGGCGATCCAGAAGTTGAGGGAGGCGTTTGCGGAGTACCAGCGCCTGGTGGCGGAGGGCAAGAACCCGCTGGCGTCCCACGGCGGGAGCGGCGGATCGCAGTAGCGCCGTGCGGCACGGAGGCGGCAGGCGGATCCCGACCCGGTCCGCCCGCCCGGGCTTCCCGGCACAACATGCGGGTCGGTTCACGCGGAGGAGAGGACACATGAGCTGGATACGTTCCCGGACGGGCTGGTGGGCGGCCGCGGGCCTGATGGTGCTGGCGGTGCTGGTCAGCCGGTGCGCGCCGAGCGCCCCCAAGGGCGCCAGGAAGTCGGCGGCAGGCACGTCGGACATCGCCGTGGCGGCGCAGAAGACCTACGTCGCGCCAGGTGACCTGGACGAGTACTACTTCTTCGCGTCCGGCGGCCACTCGGGCCAGGTGTACGTGTACGGGATTCCGTCGATGCGGCACCTCTCGACGATCCCGGTCTACACGCCCTACCCGGCCACGGGGTACGGCTTCGACGACGAGTCGAAGGCCATGCTGGGCGATCTCACGTGGGGCGACGTGCACCATCCATCGCTCTCCGAGACCAACGGCGACTACGACGGCCGCTGGCTGTTCGTGAACGACATGAACGGCCGGGTGGCGCGCGTCGATCTGCGCGACTTCAAGACGAAGCAGATCATCGGCCCGATCCCCAACGTGTCGGGCAACCACGGATCGGCCTTCGTCACGCCGAACACCGAGTACTCGGTGATGGCGTCGCGCTTCTCGATCCCGATTCCCAAGGGTACCGTGGCGGACGTGGCGAAGTACGCCACGGACTACAAGGGCGTGCTGACCGGCATCAAGATCGATGCGAAGACGGGCCAGATGTCGTTCGGCTGGCAGGTGCTGATGCCGCCCTTCGACTACGACCTCGGCGACGCCGGCAAGAAGGTGTCGGACGGCTGGGTGTTCTTCACCTCGTACAACGCCGAGCGCGCCACCGGCAAGCTCGAGGTCACCTCGACGCAGCGCGACCGTGACTACATCGCCATGGTCGACTGGCGGATGGCCGAGAAGCTGGCCGGCGAAGGGAAGGGCACGCTCATCGGTGGCGTCAAGGTGATCACGCCGAAGGATCATCCCGGCCTGGTGTACCTGCTGCCGTGCGGCAAGTCGCCCCACGGGGTGGACGTGGCGCCCGACGGCAACTGGATCGTCGGCTCCGGCAAGCTCCAGGGCGTGACGACCGTCTTCAACTTCGAGAAGATCCAGACGGCCATCCGCAACAAGGACTTCACGGGCGACGAAGACGGCATTCCCGTGCTGAAGTACGAGTCGATCAAGGACGCCGAGGTGCCGGTGGGCCTCGGACCGCTGCACACCCAGTTCGGCACGGACGGCTGGGCGTACACGTCGCTCTTCGTCGACAGCGCCATCGCCAAGTGGAAGCTGGGCACCTGGGAGGTCGTGGACAAGGTGCCGATGTCGTACTCGATCGGCCACCTGACGGCCGCCGAGGGCGACACGGTGAGCCCCGACGGGAACTACCTGGTGGGCCTCAACAAGCTGTCGCACGGCCGGCACCTGTCGGTGGGGCCGTCGCAGCCCGAGTCGTCGCAGCTGGTCGACATCACCGACGAGAAGATGAAGCTGCTCTACGACGCCTTCACCGAGCCCGAGCCGCACTACGCCCAGATGATCAAGGCCGACAAGGTGAAGCCCATCGAGGTGTACCCGCAGGCCGAGAACAAGCACCCGCATGCGATCTGGGACGTGAAGGACGCCGGCGTGACCCGCACCGGCAACAAGGTGCTGGTCAAGATGGTGGCGGTGCGCTCCACCCTGACGCCCACCGACTTCGAGGTGAAGGAAGGCGACGAGGTGACGGTGGCCATCACGAACATCGAGCAGACCACCGACGAGCTGCACGGGTTCGGCCTGCTCGACTACAACATCAACATCGTCGTGGATCCCGGCGAGACCAAGACGGTGACGTTCAAGGCCAGGAAGAAGGGCGTGTACCCGTACTACTGCACGAACTTCTGCTCGGCGCTCCACCAGGAGATGCAGGGGTATTTGATCGTCCGCTAACGCCCGCTTTCACGGGGTCAGGTCCCGCGGGGGCCTGACCCCGGAGCACTGTCATGACACGCCTGTTCGCCCGTCTCAACCGGTTCTTCAGCCGCCCGCTGGACCTCGCGCCCCGCCTGCTGACCATCGGGGCGGCCCTCCTGCTGGTGGCGGTGTACCTCTTTCCGCTGTGGAACCTGACGATGTTCGCGCCGCAGTACCCGGAGGGGTTGCGCCTCGACATCTACAGCCACCGCCTCGAGGGCGGCAACAACGGGCAGGACATCAAGGAGATCAACGTCCTCAATCACTACATCGGCATGCGTGACCTGGTGGAGGAGGACTTCACCGAGTTCAAGTGGCTGCCCTTCGCGGTGGGCGTGCTCGGCCTCCTGTACCTCCGCGCGGCCGTGCTCGGCACGGCCGGGCACCTCGTCGATGTCGCGGTGTTGAACCTGTACTTTTCGCTGTTCTCCCTGTGGACCTTCGGGTACCGGATGTGGGTGTACGGGCACACGCTTGCCCCGACGGCGGCGGTGAAGGTGGACCCCTTCATGCCGCCCATCTTCGGGTACAAGCAGCTGGCGAACTTCGAGGTCTACGCATACCCGCAGGCGGCGTCCTACGCGATGGCAGCGTCCACCCTGCTGCTGCTGGCGGCGCTGTGGCTGGCCTGGCGGGGCCACCGGCGGACGGAGGCCGGCGCGTGAGACGCCTGGCGGGACTGGCCGCTGTGGCGTGGCTCGCGGGCGGTGCCCCGGCTGCGGCGCAGGATCACGCGTCCACGCCCGGCGCCCTGGAAGGGCGGCCGGCGGCCGCGGCTGCGTCGGTCCTGCAGCGGCTCATCGACGCGGCGCCCGCGCACGAGGTGCTGGTCGTCCCGGCCGGCGCCTACGCCGGCGACATCCTGATCGACAAGCCGCTCACGCTTCGCGGGCAGGGGCGCGTGATCCTCGAAGGCTCGGGCACCGGCAGCGTCGTGCGCGTCCGCGCCGCCGGGGTGACGATCGAGGGTCTGGAGATCGACGGGCGCGGCCGCGGCGACCTCTCGCGCGACACGTCGGGCATCCATGTGGCCGCGCCGCGCGTGACGATCCGCGCCACCACGATTCGCGACGCCCTGTTCGGCATCTACCTGCGCGAGGCGCACGGGGCCACCATCGAGCGCGCCGTCATCCACGGGGTGCCCGGCCTCGCGCCGGGCGAGAAGGGCTCGGGCATCCACGTCTGGAACACCGACGGCTTCCGCATCACCGACAGCCAGGTGCACCAGGCCCGCGATGGGTTCTACATCCAGTCGTCGCCCCATGGCTACGTGGCGCGCAACCTGGCCACCGACCTGCGCTACGGGCTGCACTACATGTTCTCCGACGACAACGTCTTCGAGGACAACGTGTTCCAGCGCGCCGACGCGGGCACGGCCCTGATGTACTCGCGGCGCCTCACGTTCCGGCGCAACCAGTTCCTGCACAACCGCGGCTTCGCGTCGGTGGGCCTGCTCTTCAAGGCGTGCGACGACGTGCTGGCCGAAGACAACCTGATTGCCGACAACGCCCGGGGCGTCTTCATCGAGGGGTCCTACCGCAACACCTTCCGCCGCAACATCATCGCCGAGTCGGACACAGCCATCGTCCTCTACGATTCGAGCGGGGAGGTGCGGTTCGAGGGCAACGCGTTCGTGGCCAACTTCACGCCGCTCACGCTCGTGGGACGGCGCACCGACACGGTGTTCCACGGCAACTACTGGTCCGACAACCGCGAGCCGGACCTCGACGGCGACGGCGTCGCGGATCGGCCCTACCGGCTCTCGAACGTCTTCGACCACCTGCGGGGCAACCTGACGGCCGCGGACCTCTTCGCGCAGGGCCTCGGCGCCA
>CAYNDV010000051.1:16819-29038 GCA_964396055.1 uncultured Vicinamibacterales bacterium
CACCTGCGGGGCAACCTGACGGCCGCGGACCTCTTCGCGCAGGGCCTCGGCGCCACCGTGCTGGCGGCGGCCGAGCGGACGTTTCCCGTGCTGGCGCCGGTGCCCGTCGTCGACGCGGCCCCGCTGGTGCGCGCACCGCAGCTGGCACAGGTGCCCGTGCCGGAGCGCGCGCGACGCGCGGCACGGCCGGCCGGCCTGGCGGTGTCGCTGGGCATCCTGGCCGTCGGGCTGGCGGGGGTGGCCGCGGGGCGCCCCAGGCGGGCAGGTGCGCGGTGATCACCTTCGATCGGTTCCGGAAGGCGTTCGGCAGCCACGTGGCCGTGAACGGCCTGTCGCTGGAGGTGCGCCGGGGTGAGACGCTGGCGCTGCTCGGGCCGAACGGCTCCGGCAAGACGACGACGCTCAAGGCAGCCGCTGGCCTGATCCGGCCGACGGCGGGGGAGGTGAGGCTGGGTGAGCCGGGCGAAGCCGCGCACCGGGCGTCGGCGCGCGAGCGTGTGTCCTTCCTGCCGCAGCGCGTGTCGTTTCCGGAGGCGCTGACCGGGCGCGAAGTGGTCGACTTCTACCGTGGCCTGCGCGGTGTGGATGCCGGCCGCACCGACATCGCCCTGCGATTCGCGTCGCTGAACGGCGCGTCGAACCGGCCGGTCGGCACCTACTCCGGCGGGATGATGCAACGCCTCGGCCTGGCCGTGGCGGTGCTGCCCGACGCGCCGGTCTTCCTGCTCGACGAGCCGACCGCCGCCCTGGACCCCGAGGGGCTGGCGGCGTTCTACCAGATGGTGGAGGGGCACGCCCGCGAGGGGCGCACGGTGCTGTTCACGTCGCACCAGCTCGGGGACGCCGAACGGCTGGCGGACCGCTTCGCGATCCTGGTGGCCGGCCGCCTGGCGGCGGTGTTGACGCACCGCGACCTGCACGCGCGGCTGGCCGAACGGGGCAGCATGCGGGTGCGGCTGGATCGGGTGCCGGAGACGCTGCTGGCGCGGCTGCGCGCGATCGTGCCGGCGGCCCGGCTGGATGGTGGGGAGGTCGTGGTGCCGGGGCCGCCGGCGGCCAGGCCGGCGGCCCTCGACATCGTCCGCGCGGAGGGGGCCACGATCCTCGGACTGACGGCCGAAGAAGGCCGGCTCGACGGCTTGTACCGGGAGCTGGTGACGGAGGAAACATGCCACGCATCCTGACGGCTGCGGCCCTGGCCCTGGGCGTCCTGGCCTGCGCGTGCGCGGGGACCGGCACGCCCGAACCGGCGGCGCTCGACACGCGCAACGACGCGTGCGCGGCGTGCCGGATGTCGGTGTCGGCGGCCCGGTTCGCGTCGCAAGTCGTGGCGCCGGGTGAGGAGCCGCTGTTCTTCGACGACCTCGGATGCCTGGCGCGGTACCTGCGCGAGCACGACGCGCTGGCGCCCGGCGCCGCGGTCTTTGTGGCCGATCACCGGACGTCGGCGTGGGTGCCGGCTGGCGACGCCGTGTACACGAGCGTGCCGACACTCGAGACGCCGATGGCGTCCCACCTGGTGGCCCACGCGTCGGCGGCGTCCCGTGACGCCGACCCGGCGGTGCGGGGCGGATCGCCCCTCGACGCGTCCGCCGTGTTCGGCGGGCGCCTGCCCGGTGGTGGGCGGTGACGGCGGCCTCGGGCCTGCGCGTCCTGCGGCTGTGCGCCCGACAGGAACTGGTGCTCGCGGTGCGATCGCGGTGGACGCAGACGTTCGCGATCGCGTTCGCGAGCCTGGCGCTGGCCGTGGCTGTGTCGGGGTACGTCCTGTCCGGGGGGAGCGGCGTTCAGGATTTCGCGCGGACGGCCGCGTCGCTGGTCCAGCTGGTCGTGCTCACGGTGCCGCTGACGGCCCTGCTGCTGGGGGCCCTCGCGCTGGCCTCGGACCGCGGCAACGCGGAACTCCTGTTCTCGCAGCCGGTGGCCCGCGGGCTGATTCTCGTGGGGCGCGTGATGGGGCTCTGGCAGGGGCTCGTCGCCGCGCAGGCGCTCGGGTTTGGCGCCGCGGGAGTTGTCATCTACGCACGTGGGGGACAGGAAGGCGTCGGCGGGTTCCTGGTGGTCATCGCGGCCGCAGCCGTACTCACGGCCGTGTGCCTCGCTCTGGCGGCGTTCATTGCGGCGGGCAACATCGGCCGACGCCGTTCGCGGGCGCTGGCGCTGGCCCTGGTGACCTGGGTGGTGCTCGTCCTGGTGTTCGACATGGCGGCGCTGGGGGCCGCTTCACTGCTGCGGTCGGGCACGGCGTCCCGCCTGCTCATCACCGCCGCCATCGTCAATCCGGTGGATGCCGTCCGCACGGGCGCGCTGCTGGCGGTCGAGGGCACCGGCGCGTTCGGGGCGGCGTCGCTGGCGTTGCTGCGCTACGCTGGCGGAGCCGTCAGCGCGGGCCTGTTGCTGGCGGGATCGCTGGTGTTGTGGATCGTGCTGCCCACGGCCCTGGCCGTGCGGCGGTTGGCGCGGGCGGATATCTAGCGGCGGATCAGGCTGCCGGCTTGAGCGGGTCCAGCATCAGCAACACGCGGTAGGCGTCGTGCAGGGTGGCGAACTGGCGCGCGAGCTTCGCCTTCTCGAACTCGCTCGTGCCCGGGTGGCGGTCCGGATGGTACCGGCGGGCGAGGGTCCGGAACGCGGTGCGCAGCTCGCGGGCGGTGAAGTCGCCGTCGATGTGGGCACCAAGCTGCACCAGTTGCTGCAGCGCCTGCTGCTGACGCGTCGAGAGCACCCGGTGGGGGCGGCGGGTCCGCGGCGCGGGATCGGGCGCCGCAGCGGGGGCCATCCGTGGCCGCACGCCAGGCCCGTAGGCGCCGACAAGCCGATGCGGGGGGATCGGCTGCGGATTGGCGCCCGTGGTGAAGAGCAGCACCACGGGGTTCAGCACCGGTCCCCCTGGCATCCGTCCGCCGGCCGGCGCGATCCTCACGACCCGGGCATCCTGTCCCGGGTGTCCCTCCTGGAGCTTGGAGGCCAGCACGTCGGCGAACCTGACAGCGCTCGACATACCTCCCCAATCGGCACGGGGAGGCGCGACTTGAGCCGCCGGTGTTACTGCCGGCTCACCCTCACGTAGAACCGGTCCTCCGCCACCTGGAACGCCTCGCGGGTGAGCGGGGTGGTCATCACCTGCCACTCCGTCGTGGGGCGGATGGTCTGCCAGGCGCCCGGGGCGCCCACCTTGACGGGCATCGCGAAGGCCGGCTCGTCGGCGGTCCACCGGTACGCCACCTGCCCGCCGTCCTGGAACTGCAGGTCGAGCGTCGGCAGGTACGGGTGCCGCAGGTACTGATCGAAGACCGGCGTGAGGTCGCGGCCGGTTCTGCGGTTGACGAAGGCCACGAGGTCGTCGGTGGTGATGTTGCGGTACTTGAAGGTCTGGAACAGGTCCTTGATGAGCGCCCACCACAGGGGGTCATCGTCGATGACGTGCCGCAGCGTGTTCAGGAAGAGCGCGCCCTTGAAGTACATGTCCTGGGTGGGCGTCCGGTTGATGCCGCGGGGGGTGATGACCGCCTCGCGGTTGCCCACCTTGGGCTTGTAGCCGTTGGTGTACTTCAGCGCGTCCTCGTAGCCCCACATGTGCTCCACGTAGAGGCACTCGAGGTAGGTGCCCCAGCCTTCCTGGATCCACATGTCGGCGACATCGCTGGCGGTCACGGCGTTGCCGAACCATTCGTGGGCGGCCTCGTGGATGATGATGAAGTCGAACCGCGTGCTGATGCCCACGCCGGTCCAGTCGCGCTCGAGGTAGCCGTTCGCGAACCGGTTGCCGTAGGTGACCGCGCTCTGGTGCTCCATGCCCGAGTACGGCACCTCGATGAGCTTGAACCCGTCCTTCTCGAAGGGGTACCGGCCGACGTACTTCTCGAAGGCCTCCATCATCGAACGGGTCTGGACGAACTGCACCCGGGCCTTCTCGAGATTCTCGGGCAGGACCCAGTAATCGAGCGTGTGGCCGGCCACGGTGTCCGAGAAGTGCACGTAGCGCCCGATGTTGACCGACACGCTGTAGTTGTTGATCGGGTACTGCACGTGCCAGTCCCAGCGGGTGTACCCGTCGCCGAGGTCGGTCTTGCCGAGGAACTTCCCGTTCGAGACATCGACCAGGTCGTTCGGGATGGCGACGCTGATGCGCATCTCCTCGACCTCGTCCTGCTGCTGGTCCTTGTTGGGCCACCAGACGCTGGCGCCGATGCCCTGACAGGCGGTGTTGATCCAGTGCCGGCCGGTCGGGTCCTTGCGGAACGCGATGCCGCCGAAGCGGCCCGTCTCCTTCGGATAGCCCGAGTAGTGCACCTCGATGGCGTAGTCGCGGCCCTTGCGCAGCGTGTCCGGGAAGTCGACGAACACGGCACCGGCTTCGCGCGTGTACTTCAGGTCGGTGTCGCCAAGCCGGATCCGGTCGATGGCCAGCGTGTCGACGAGATCGAGCTGAATCCGGGCGCCGTCCTCGAGCATCCGGAACCGGATGGTGTTCCGGCCGCCAATCCACTTCTTCTCAGGGTCGATACGGATGTCGAGGTGGTACGAGAGCAGGTCGTTGTTGGCCCGATAGGGCCCGTAGGCGCCCCGCAGGATGTCGAACCGGGACGGCTCGCGGGGCGGCGCGGGCGGCAGGGGCCCGGTCATCACGTAGCCCTTCGGCGGCTCGACGCCGGCCAGCCATTTCACGAAATAGTCCCACCGCCGGCGCATGGTCACGGGCTCGGTGTCCAAGGGGCTGAGTTCCGCGGGCAGCACGAGAGGCACCGTGTCGTCGGCGCGGCCTGCCACCACGCCGGCGCCGTTCCAGAGTGCGACCCGGCCGGGATCCATGGACGGGAACCGTGCCGACAGTTGCGTCACCGCGGCGACCGGATCGGTCTGCGCCCCGCCTGGGGGGGCCTCGAGGGCCACGACGACGAACCCGAGTTCAGCGAGAGCCTGGTGATCGCCGCGGGCCGGGACGAACGACGGATTACTGGCGCCCGGCCCGGGGTCGAGGTGGACGATGACGGGGTACTTGCGGGCGGCGTCGAGGCGGACCGGCAGGAAGGCCAGGCCCGGCACGTCGGTGCGGCCGTCGCGGGCCTTCACGGTGACCGGCCGGGGCGGTTGCCAGCCGGCTGCACGGAGTTTCCGGATGTCGGCCTTCTCGAGCATCATGACGAACTTCCCGTCACGAGTGCGAAGCGAGACGGCGGGCTCCTGGTCCGGCTGTGAGGCGGTGTGGATGACGTACCTGCCGGACGGCGACACCGTGCCGACGTGGGGCGCGGCGCCTCCAGCCGGCCCTTCCGGCGTCCTGGACAGCCGCGTGCGCGTCCTGGAGACCGGGTCCACCAGGACGAATTCGTCACCGGTCGACGCCGGCTTCCGGTACCAGAACCGGTCATCCGGCAGCCAGTGAGCTTCCACCGTCCCGCCCGTCACCAGGCCTGCCAGCGACGGCCCGAGCAGGCGTTCGGCGCGGGCGTAGTCCGCCGCCGTCACCGTGGCGGGCCGGGCCGGGTCCGGTCGGCGTTCCTGGGCGTCGGCGGCGAAGGCGAGTGTCAGGGCGACAGCCGCGAGCGCGGCGGTGCGTTGACGGCACGACAGCTGACAGGTGAGAGCGGTGCGGCGCATCGATGGACTCCGTTTGGGCGTTCCGCCCGGCGAAAAAGGGGCCAGGCCCCATTTACAGCATTTACTGTAAATGGGGCCTGGCCCCTTTTACGAGCCGGAAAACAGGAGCCGGGGGCGGGTCGCGAGAAGGCGAAGGCGGCCGGCTGGGCACCGCTGCCCCTGGAGAAGCCGCCTACGTCTTGAAGTACCGCACCTCCCGATGGTGGACGATGAGGGTGGCGGTGGACTGCTCGGGGACGAGCTGTCCGGCCGAGGTGAGGGCCATGCCCAGTTCGCGCTCGGCGGGCAGCAGTTCAAAGACCTTCCGGTGTTCCTCGACGTCGGGCAGGGCCCCGAATCCCCACGCGAAGCGGAGGCCCCGGTTCTCGTCGAGGCCGAGTTCGCGACGCACGCGGTCGAACAGCAGTTCCGTGGCGGCCTCGGCGGTCTGCACCGCCAGCCCGTGCGAGAAGTAGGCCTCGCTGTACTCGTTCTGCTGGTCCATGGCGTCGAACCGCTCCGTAGCCGCGTGTCCCACGGTGACCACCTGCAGGGCGACGAGATCGTGGACCGGCGATCCGGCCGGCAGGAAGTAATCGGCCAGACACAGGCGCAACTCGTCCTTCTGGCGCGGAAAGGTGAAGCGCGTGAGCACCCGGGCACGGTCCGCCGGGTCGTACACGATCACGTCGTTGCCGTCGGACCAGACGGGGAAGTAGCCGTAGACGGCCTGCGGCTGCAGCCAGCGCTGGTCGGCGGCGTGCTTCTTCATCCGTTCGAGACGTTCGGCGAACTCGGCCTTCACCGGCTTCCAATCGGCGCCCCGCTTGTGGGCGCCGCCCCACGACACGCGGAACAGCCGGGCGTCGTTCAGGTGTTCGAACACCTGGTCGAGCGGCAGGTCCTTCACGGCCTGCCATCCCCAGAACGGCGGCGTCGGCACATCGTCGGTGAAGGCGACGACGCTGGATCGGGCCGCGCCGCCCTCGGCCACCGCTTCGGCGGGGCGGAGCCGGGCCTCGGCCTGCCGCCGCTCGCGTTCGAGCAGGTCCTTCCTGGTCTCGGGGTCGACCAGCCGGTCAACCGTCTCGAGTCCCTCGAAGGCGTCGCGGCAGTAGAGCACGCCACCCGCGTACACCCGCGTGTCGCTCACGGCGGCTATGTCGCGGCCGAAGTCGCGATTGATGGCCGCCCCGCCCACCAGCACGGGGATGGCCAGCGACCGGCGGTCGAGTTCGCGCACCACGAGGGGCATCTGCCGGGATGTCGAGACGAGGAGCGCCGAGAGACCGATCACGTCGGCCCGGAGGTCCATGGCCTGGTTGACGATCTCGTTGACCGGCACCTGTTTGCCCAGATCGTGCACGGTGTAGCCGTTGTTGGTGAGAATCGTCTTGATCAGGTTCTTGCCGATGTCGTGGACGTCGCCGTACACCGTGGCGAGGACCACGCGGCCCTTGGTGTGGCCTTCGGTCTTCTCGAGGTATCGCTCGAGGTGCGACACGGCCTTCTTCATGACCTCGGCCGACTGCAGTACGAACGGCAGGATCAGTTCACCGGCGCCGAATCGATCACCCACCTCCTTCATGGCGGGCAACAGGACGCCGTTGAGGGTCCGCAAGGCCACAGCCGAAGTGTCGGGATTGGGATACCGGTAGGCGGGCTGCCGGGTGAACTCGGCGATGCCGGTCAGGTCGCGCACGCCGGCGGAGACGAGGGCGTCCACGTCGGCCTCGCAGCCCTCGGCCTGGCGGTGCAGGATGCGCCACCGGAGGCGCTGTTCGGGCGGCATGCCCGCGGTGGGGTCGGCACCCGTCGCCTGTCGGGCGCGGGCGCCCTCGAAGTAGCTGATGAACCGCGCGGCGGCGTCGGGCCGCCGGTTGAACAGGAGGTCCTCGGCAACGGCCCGCTGCGCGTCGGGCAGGTCGGCGTACGGCGTGACCTGCTTGGGATTGACGATGGCCATGTCGAGGCCCGCCTGGACGGCGTGATAGAGGAACACGCTGTTCAGGACCCAGCGGGCCGATGGCTTGAATCCGTACGAGACGTTCGAGACGCCGAGGGACGTGAAGACGCCGGGCAGCGCCTGCTTGATCAACCGGATGCCCTCGATGGTCTCGACGGCGGTGTTGGCGCTCTCCGGATCGCCCGTCGCCAGCGTGAAGGTGAGTGCGTCGAAGATCAGGGCATCCGGCCGCAGACCGTACTCACGGGTGGCGATGTCGTAGATCTTCCGGGCGGCCTCGAGCTTGCGCGCCGCGGTCCGTGCCATGCCATGTTCGTCGATCGTGAGCGCGATGGCGGCCGCGCCGTACTCGCGGATGAGCGGCAGCATGGCGTCGAGGCGCTGGCGCCCGTTCTCCATGTTGATGGCGTTGACGATGATCCGCCCCGGGGCCGCTTCCAGGGCGACTTCGAGGACATCGGGCTCGGTCGTATCGATCACGAGCGGCGCCTCGACGGCCTGGCTCAGGCGCTTGATGACCCGCGCCATGAGATTCACCTCGTCACGCCGTTCGGTCATCGCCACGCACACGTCCAGCGTGTGCGCGCCGCCGTCCATCTGCTCGCGCGCGAGCGCCACGATGCCGTCGTCGTCGTCGGCCAGCAGCAGCTCCTTCATCTTCCTGCTGCCCTGGGCATTCAGGCGCTCGCCAATCAGCAGCGGCTTCGGATCCTGGACGAGGCTGACCGCGGCCATGCCCGACGACACGGCCGGGAGCGGGTGCGCCGTCCGCCGGCGCGGGCGCCGTCCGGCGAGCGCGTGGGCCAGCGCGCGGATGTGGGCCGGCGTCGTGCCGCAGCACCCGCCCACCGCGTTCAGGCCGAACCGCTCGACGAAGTCGGCCATCTGCCGGGCAAACTCGTCGGCGCCCAGGGGGTACACGGCGTGTCCGTCGACGTTGAGGGGCAGGCCGGCATTCGGCAGGCACGAGACAGGGCGTGACGAGTGGGCGCCGAGGTGCGCCAGGGGCCCGTGCATGTGCTCCGGCCCCGTCGAGCAGTTGAGGCCGATGACGTCGACGGGCATCCGCTCGAGCGTCGCCAGCACGGCCGCCGCATCGGTGCCCAGGAGCATGCGGCCGTTCGGGTCGAGCGTCACCTGCACCTGCAGCGGCACCTTGCGGCCCGTGCTGGCAAAGGCGTCCTGGACACCCATGATTGCCGCCTTCACCTCGAGCATGTCCTGGGCCGTTTCCACCAGCAGCAGGTCGCAGTCGCCCTCGAGGAGGGCCTGGGCCTGCTGCCGGAACACGTCGGCCAGTTCGTCGAACGTCACCCGCGACAACTCGGGGTCCGACGAGGACGGCAGGTGGCCCGTGGGGCCAATCGAGCCGGCCACGAAGCGGCGCCGGTCCGGGGACGCGTAACGGTCGGCCACCCGGCGGGCGAGGGCTGCGGCGGCGCGGTTCATCTCGGGCACGCGATCGGCCAGGCCGTACTCAGCCATCGTGATCCGGTTCGCGCGGAACGTGCAGGTCTCGATGACGTCGCACCCGGCCTCGAGGTAGGCGGCGTGGATGGCGCTGATGACGTCCGGCCTGTGCAGCACGAGCGCGTCGTTGCAGCCGGCGTACGGCTCCCCACCGAAGTCGTCGGCGGTGAGGTGGCGTTCCTGGAGTTGCGTGCCCATGGCGCCGTCGAAGACCACCACCTTCGCGGCGAGGGCGTCCAGATAGGCCCGGTCGGTGAAGTCGGCAGGCGGCCGCAGGGCGGTGGCGGCGGACCGGCTCCGGCCGCGCGAGCGCACCTGGATGGGCTGGTCGAGGGCGTCCGTGAGGCGCGCCGGCAGGGCCTTGAGCGCCGCCTCCCGCACGAGGCGAGGCACGATGAGTTCCCACCCGACGGCCATGAGGTGCACGCCACGCACGCCGGGCAGCCGTTTGACGCGATCCAGAATCTCGAGCGTGATCTGCACGCCTTCTTCCTGCGGATCCGGTGATCGTTCGATGCGTGTGATGAGCGATTCGGGAATCCGGATGCCCGGCACCTGGGTCATGAGACGCGCGGCGCGGGCGCTGCGCACGGGCGTGATGCCGACGAGGAACGCCGCGTGGCCGAGGACCCCGGCCTTGTCGAGTCCCTCGAGATACCGTTCGAAGTGATCGACGTCGTACACGAGGTTGCTCTGGAAGAACTGGGCGCCGGCGTGGGCCTTCTTCAGTTCGCGCCGGGCCTGCGTCCGTGTGGTGGACGCCGACGGCGAGGCTGCGGCGCCCAGGAAGAGCCGCGGCGGATTGGCGATCGTGCGGCCGTCGAGATAGACACGGGCGTCCCGCATTCGCCGGAGGATCCACAGCATCTGGATCGCGTCGAGATCCCACGTGTCCATCCGGCTGTGCGGGCCGGGTCCCTGGACGGGATGGTCGCCGGTCAGGCAGAGAATGTTGCGGACGCCCAGGGCGGCGGCCCCGAGGATCTCCGCCTGCAGCCCGGTGCGCGTCCGGTCGCGGGCGGCCACCTGCATGATGGGCTCAACACCCTGCTGCAGGCACACAGTGGCGCAGGCGAGCGATGACATCCGGGCCGTGGCCGACGGGTTGTCCGTAAAGTTGGCGGCGTCGATGTAGTCGCGCAGCAGTGCCAGCGTCCGCACGAGTTCGTCGGGCGCCACCGACAGGGGCGGCGCCACCTCGGAGGTCACGACAAACGCGCCCGCCGCCAGCTTCTCCTCCAGGCCCGAGACGGGCTGATGGGGCGGCGCCGGGTGTGGCCGGTCGTCACCCAGCCACCAGTCGGGCTGGCGCACCTCGCGGAACACCTCGCTCCAGAACGCGTGGCGGGCGGGTGTCGGTCCCAGCAACGTCCGGGCCGCCGCTGCGTATCCGCGGCGCCGGACACTGCGCAGCACCGCACCCCAGGTCTCCCCGCCAACCCTGGACCAGTCGAGGGGCGGCAGCACCTCCATGAGCAGGTCGGCCCGGCCCATCTTCTCGGCGCGTTCGTAGATCCGGTGCCAGATGCAGGGGCGGCTGGTGTCGACATAGCAGTGGTCCGGCGTGGATCCGCCGCACGGACCGTTGCGCAGCCCCTTGGGACACTGCATCGGACAGATGAACGCCGTTTCCTGCAGCAGGCAGTTGCCGCACATGCGGCAGCCGAAGAGCAGTCCTTTCGTCTGGCGTTCAACGAAGGCGAGCAGACGATCGGATGGCGACGGCCTGCGGAAGCCGAAATAGGCTGGCTGGAAGCGGCGACCAGGGGTCAGTCCGGGCATGCGTTCTTCACCCGGGGGCGACGCGCATGCTACCACGCCGCCGACGGCCCGTGGCCTGCATGTTCCCGGTAGCCTCACGGGTACGTCCGGGATAGACTGCCTGCGCCCACCGGAGGATCGTCTGCGTGAGCCACGAACTGCTGGAACTGATGGCCTCGAAACTGGTGGCCGGCGACATCGAGGGCGTACGCGCGGCCGCCGCCCGCTGCCTGGACGCGGGGCTGGCGCCGCTGGCGATCATCGACGAAGGCCTGATGCCGGGCATGCGCGAGGTCGGCGAGCGGTACGCCAGCGGCGAGTTCTTCCTGCCCAACCTCATCGTGGCGGCGGCCGGGATGAAGAAGGCGATGGCCCTGCTCGATCCCGTGCTCAAGGCCCGTCACGAGGAGCGGGGCGCCCGCCACCAGGTCGTCATGGGCACGGTCAAGGGCGACATCCACGAGATCGGCAAGTCCATCGTGGCGACGATGCTGACCGCGAACGGGTACGCGGTGCACGACCTGGGAGTGGACGTGCCCGCGGAGCGTTTCGTCGAGACCGTGCGGGAGACCGGAGCCTGCCTGGTCGGGCTGTCGGCCCTGCTGACGACCACCATGCCGTCGCAACGCCGGGTCGTCGAGGCGTTCGAGCACGCCGGGCTGCGCGACCGGGTGAAGATCATGGTGGGCGGCGCGCCGGTCTCGGAGCGGTGGTGCGCCGAGATTGGCGCGGACGGCTACGCGGACAACGCGGTGACGGCGGTCACGCTCGCGGCGCGGCTCGCAGGGTGGCGGGGCTGAAGCCCCGCACTACATTTCGCACGCATGCCGCCCATTCACGCCGACACGCGTCCGGCTGACCTGTCCCGAGCGAAGTCGAGGGAAGCCGGACGCCACGCAGACACGCTCAGGCGTACACGCAGGCCCGGGCTTCGTCGGCGAAGGCCTCGACGAGCGCGTCCTCGGCCTCGAAGAAGTGGTCGGACGGCGCCAGGATGAACCCGCCGCCGGCGCCGGCCTCCTCGAAGGCCTGTCGCACCGCGCGGCGCGTCTCGTCCGCCGTGCACCCGACGAGATGGTGCACCTGGTTGAACCCGCCGATCAGGCACACCCGGTTGCCCACACGCGCCTTCGCCTCCGCCAGCCGCATGTCTCCGCCCATCTCGGCCGGCGTCAGCGTTTCGAGGGCGTCCGGCTTCATGGCGGCGAGCCGCTCCAGCAACGGCATCATCCCGCCGCAGGTGTGGTACACGATGCGCTGACCGGCGGCGTGCGCGGCGTCGACGAGCGGGGCGTCGAACGGCGCGACGAACCGGTCGAAGATCGGGGGTGAGATCACGGTGGACGACGCGTCGCCGCCGCCCAGTTCGAGGAGATCGAAGGGCACGCCGGCGGTCGAGCGCACGAACGCCAGCTTCCGGTCGCGCAGGATGGCCAGGAACG
>CAYNDV010000052.1:0-27670 GCA_964396055.1 uncultured Vicinamibacterales bacterium
GCTGGTTCTCGGCGTCGATGCTGAGCACGATCGCCTCGACCTTGTCGCCCTTCTTGAGCACCTCCGACGGGTGCTTCACCCGCTTGCTCCACGACATGTCGGAGATGTGGATGAGGCCGTCGATGTCCTCCTCCACCTCGACGAAGGCGCCGAACTCGGTCAGGTTGCGCACCTTGCCGATGATCTTCGAGCCCACCGGGTACTTGGCCACCAGGTCGTGCCACGGGTTCGACTCGATCTGCTTGAGGCCCAGCGAAATCCGCCGCGCCGTCGGATCGACGCCGAGCACCATCGCCTCGACGCTGTCGCCCTGGTTGAGGATCTTCGAGGGGTGCTTCACCCGCTTGCTCCACGTCATCTCGGAGACGTGGATGAGGCCCTCGACGCCCGGCTCCAGCTCGATGAAGGCGCCGTAGTCCGTCAGGCTCACCACCTTGCCGGACACGCGGTAGCCCACCGGGTACCGGTCGTTCACGTTGCTCCACGGATCGGGCACGAGCTGCTTGTGGCCCAGCGACACGCGCTCGGTGGCCGGGTCGTACTTCAGCACGATCACGTCGATCTCGTCGTTGACCTTGAAGATCTCCGACGGGTGGCCGACGCGGCCCCACGACATGTCGGTGATGTGCAGCAGGCCGTCGATGCCGCCCAGGTCGATGAAGGCGCCGTAGTCCGTGATGTTCTTGACCACGCCGCGCAGCACCTTGCCCTCCGCCAGCGTCGCCAGCGTGAGCTTCTTCTTCTCGGCGTTCTCCTCCTCGAGGAGCACCTTGCGCGAGAGGACGATGTTGCCGCGCTTCTTGTTGACCTTGATGACGCGCATGCGGAGTTCCTGGCCGCGCAGGGCGTCCAGGTTGCGCACCGGGCGCACGTCCACCTGCGAGCCGGGCAGGAACGCCCGCACGCCGATGTCCACCGCCAGGCCGCCCTTGATCCGCTCGATGACGCGACCGATGACGACCTTGCGATCCGCGTAGGCCTTCTCGATCTCGTCCCAGATCTTCATCTTCTCGGCTTTTTCGCGGGACAGGACGACGTAGCCGTCCCGATCCTCGGTCCGCTCGAGCAGCACGTCGACGGTGTCACCCGGCTGGACCGTCACCTGGCCGTTCTCGTCCAGGAACTCGTTCACCTGGATGATGCCTTCGGACTTGTAGCCGACGTCCACCACGACTTCCGATGCCGTCACCTTCAGCACCGTGCCCTTGACGACTTCGCCTTCCGAAATGTGCCGGAAGCTGGTGTCGTACAGATCGAGCAGCCGGGCATATTCGTCGGGATCCACCGTCTCCTCGACGTAATCCCCTGCCCCGCTCACCGTGCGAGTCGGTTCAGACCCTGCGGTCTGGCCGGCTGCGCTTTCCGCCCCCAGATCAGGGCTGACCTTCCCGTCTTCGTTCGCCATGCGTTGCGCGTCCTCCTGCACTCCGTGGATTACCGGATATGGGTGTCGGCCTCCGGCAGGGCCCTGGATGGTGGACGGGCCAAGGCCCAAGTCCACAAGTGAATGAGTATACGACGGTTAGGGGACAAGGGACAAGGGCGTGGGGGATCGTGGTTCACGCGTAGAAGCAAGAAGCAAGAAGGGATTACGCGGTCACGCTGAACCGTGAACCGCGAACCGTGAACCGCGAACCGTGAACCGTGAACCGTGAACCGTGAACCGCTACGCCCGTGACGGTCGTGCCGCGATGAGCGCGAGCACCTGCTCGACCACCTCGGAGGCGGGAATCGATGTCGTGTCGATGACGATGGCGTCCGGAGCCACTTTCAAGGGCGACGCCGCCCGCGTCCGGTCGCTTTCGTCCCGCTTCTGCATGGCCTGCGCCACGTCCGCGAGCGGCTGGCTGTGTCCGGTGTGGGCGGGGTCGTTCGCCCGCCGTCGCGCCCGCTCCTCCGGCGAGGCATCCAGGTAGATCTTGATGTCCGCGTCCGGGCACACGACGGTGCCGATGTCACGCCCCTCCATCACGACGCCGCCGGCAGCCATGGCCCGCTGGCGTGCGACCAGCCGCTCGCGCACGGCCGACAGGCGCGCCACGCGCGTCACCGCCTTGTCCACCTCGGGCGTCCGGATGGCCTGCGACACGTCCGTGCCGTCGATGCGGATGTTGGAGCCATCCACCTGGATGTCCGCCCGCTCCGCCAGGTCGGCGATCACCGGCTCGTTGTCCAGATCGAGACCCAGTTGCAGGCCCCGCCACGCAAGGGCCCGGTACATGCCCCCCGTATCGATGTGGCGCAGGCCCAGGGCCGCGGCCAGCGCCCGGGCCACCGTCCCTTTGCCGACACCCGACGGACCGTCAATCGCGATGATGATGGACATGCGTGGAGAAGGGGACCGGGAAAGCGCCCGAGCCCGGACACCTACTCTAGCATCATCGCCGGGCGAGTCCTCACGTCCCCACCGGTCTACCCGGTGCCTTCGCCACTGGAACATCGGTCAGCACGACGGTCCCGTCCATCGGCAGCACCGCCAACGTGGTCCCGTCCGGCGAGAACTGGGCACCGTAGACCTGCACGGCATAGGGCAGGGTGAGGATCGCGTCTCCGGTCGCAGCCGACCAGATGCGCACCGTCTGGTCGTTCGAGGCCGACACGAGGCGTGTCCCGTCCGGTGAAAACGCCACGCTGTACACCAGTTCGGCATGCCCGGTCATGGTCTTCAGCAGCGTCCCCGAGGGCACGGCCCACGTCCGGACGCGGCGATCACCGCCTGCCGTCGCCAGGGTCTGTCCGTCGGGCGCCCACGCCACGCCGTACACGCCGCCGGCCTGATTCGGGAGCCGCACCACCTCGGCCCCGGTCGCGACCTCGACGACGATGGCGTCGCCGGATGTCCAGGCCACGGCGAGCCGGCGCCCGTCGGGCGAGAAGGCGCCGTCGTACACCTCTCCCGTCGCGCCCGCGATCACGTGACGCAACTGGCCCGTCTCTGCCGACCACACCTTCGCGTGCGGCCGTGACGACGGCGCGAAGACGTGGCGCCCGTCGGGGCTCCAGGCGATGGCCGCCGCGCGGCCGTCCGGCACGTGTTCCCACGTCGCCAAGACGGTACCGAGCGACGCATCCGACAGCTGCAGCCGGCCGTCGTTGCCGCCGGTGACGAGCCGCCGGCCGTCGGGGCTGAAGGCCACCGCATTCGCCGACGACTCGTGAATGGGCTTCTGCCACAGCCGCCGACGGCTGGTGACGTCCCACACGGCCACCTGGCCGCCCCAGGCCGCCGTGGCCATGCGAGAGCCGTCGCGGGAGAACTCCAGGCCATACACGGTATCCGCCGCCCGCAGGACCGTCCGGCTCGTGTCCGCCAGTCCCCCATCCCACCACCGCACGGTGCCATCGGCCGCGCCGCTGATGAGGCGCGACCCGTCGGGCGTCACCACCAGGGCGTTGACCGACGCCGTGTGGCCGTGCAGGACGCGGATCGGGCGCCCGGTCCCCGCCGCCCAGAGGCGGATGGTCTCGTCGCTCGACGCCGTCGCGATCCACTGCCCGGACGGCCCGTAGGCACCGGCGTTCACCCACCGCGTGTGCCCGGCCAGTTCGCGGACCGTGCGGCCGTCACCCGCGTCGATGACGCGGGCCAGGCCGTCCTTCGCCGTCGCGAGCACCGTTCTTCCGTCCGGCGCGTACGCCAGCCCCTGCATCGCGGTGTACGTGCCCTCGACGGCGATCTTCGCGACGGCGGACGGCGAGCCCCCGCCGTCCACGGCGAAGAGCCCCACCCACCCGTCCCACGTGGCGGCCGCCAGCTGCCGGCCATCGGGCCGGAACACGACGGCGGAGATGGGCTTGACGCCGAACTCGGCCTTCCACACGAGACGATCGGCCGCCACGTCCCAGAGGTGCAGCCAGCCGACCACGCCCCGCTCCTTTTCCAGCGTCCAGGTGGCCGCCACCAGCCGGGAGCCGTCGGCGTTCCAGGCGAGGGCGCCCAGGCCCCTGCCGATCTGCTCGAACCGCTTCAGTTCACGGCCGTGGCGCCAGTCCCAGAGGCGAGCGGAGCCATCCGATCCCAGCGTGGCGAGTTCGTCGCGGCCCGGCCGGAAAGCGGGCGACCACGTGGTCGCGCCATGCCCCGCCAGGGTCGCGGCGGCCTCGCCGGTGACCGCGTTCCACACCTTCACGGTCTTGTCGGCCGATGCGGTCGCCAGCCAGGCGCCGTCGGGGCTGACCGCCATGCCGGTGATGGCGCCCGCGTGGGCTTCGCGGGCGAGGAGGCTCTCGTCGGCGCGCGCACGCAGGTAGCGCCATTCCCAGCCGCGGTGCGCCTCAGGCGCTTCGCCGAGCCAGCGCTGGAGGGCGGACGTCTGGTCCGTGCGCAGGGCGCCATCGGCAGCGGCGATCGACGCCAGATACAGCCGCCACGACAGATCGGGTTCCGCCGCCGAGACCGACACGGCCACCAGGCACACACAGGTCAGGACTGTTCGGCCCACACGCATCTCCCCTCCAAAGCGGGTTGGCCGCTTCGCGAATTCCGGCTGGCGCCATCTGGGAACACCGCATGATACCACCCGGCGGCCCGCCCCCGGGCGTGCCGCGCCCGGCGGCGGCTGGTGCGGCGCTGCGCAAGGCCGGGCCGCCGGAGGTAACATGGGCGGTCATGCGCCCTCGCACCCTCGCGGCCCTGCTCGTCGTCCTCGTCACCGCCCTGGCGCTGGCGGCCCCGTTCGTCCGGTCCTACACCCGGGCGGCGGCGCTGCTCGCCGGGATGACCGGCCTCCAGGGCCCGGCGGCCGAGGCGCTCGCCTTCGAGGCCGACACCTACGCGGTGTCGGACGTGTCCATCCCGTCGCGGCACGGCGCGTTGCGCGGCCGGCTCTACGTGCCGTCGCACGTCCGCCGCGCGATCGTGCTCGTGCCCGGCCTGCACGCGATCGGCATCGACGAGCCGCGCCTCTACAACCTGGCGATCCAGCTCGCGCAGGTGGGCTTCGCCGTGGTCACGCCCGAGATGCCCGACCTGGCCCGGTTCGCCGTGACGGCCCGGACCACCGACATGATCGAGGACGCGGCGCTGTGGCTGTCGGGCCAGCGACGCCTCGCGCGCCACGGGCGCATCGGCCTCATCGGCATCAGCTTCGCCGGCGGGTTGTCGGTGGTCGCCGCGGGCCGGCCGGCCCTGCGCGATCGCCTCGAGTTCGTCTTCGCCTTCGGCGGCCACGCCAGCTTCCCGCGCGTGCTGCGATTCCTGTGCACGGGCGAGACCGCCTCCGACCTGCCCCCGCCCGGCCAGCCCGACGCGGCGGCGCCCACCACGTACCTGGCCCCGCACGACTACGGCGTGGCGGTGCTGCTGCTCGGTCTCGCGGATCGCATGGTGCCTGCCGACCAGGCGGAACCCCTGCGCACCGCCATCCTCGAGTTCCTGACCGCCTCCTGCTACGACCTGATCAACCTCACGAAGGCGGTGGAGACCTACCGGTCGGCGGACCGCCTGGCGGCGGCCCTGCCCGAACCGTCACGCACCCTCATGCACTACGTCAATACGCGCAACGTGAAGGCCCTCGGCCCGCAGTTCCTCGCGCACCTGCAGGGCGTGACACACAGCCCGGCGCTCTCGGCTGACCAGTCGCCGCCTCCGGCGGCGCCGGTGTACCTCCTGCACGGCAGCGGCGACAACGTGGTGCCGGCCGTGGAGTCGCGTTTCCTGGCCCGGTACCTGGAGCCGCACACGCGCGTGCGCGTGCTCCTGAGCGGGCTCATCACCCACGCGGAGCTGAACGACCAGCAGGCCCTGGCCGACGCCTGGGCCCTGCTGGACTTCTTCGCGGATCTGCTCCGCGAATAGCGGACGGGCCAGGGGCGGGGGGGAAACCTTGAACCTTGAACCTGGGACCTTGAACCGAGAACTGGGCTACCCTGTACGCGTGCCTACTGAATCGACCGGCGACCGCCTGCAGAAGATTCTCTCCACCGCCGGCGTGGCTTCACGCCGCGCCGCCGAAACCCTGATCACGCAGGGCCGCGTGACGGTCAACGGCACGACCATTCTCGAACTGGGCACGCGGGCCGATCCGGAGCACGACGACATCCGGGTGGATGGCCAGCGCATCCACATCGCGACACGCCGACGGTACCTGCTGCTCCACAAGCCGCGCGGCTACATGACGACCCGCAACGACCCGGAACGGCGGCCGACCGTCTTCGAGCTGCTGCCCGAGGTGCGCGAGTACATCTACCCGGTGGGCCGCCTCGATTACGACTCGGAAGGCCTGCTGCTGCTGACCAACGACGGCGACCTGGCCGAGCGGCTGATGCATCCGCGGCATGAAGTGGAGCGCGAGTACCGCGTGCGGGTGCGCGGCGTGCCCGACGACCGGGCCGTGGAACGGCTGCGCACGGGCGTGGTCATCGAGGGCCGGCGCACGGCCCCGGCCCGGGTCACGCTGGTCGACACGGGCCTCGGCGCCCGCGGCGATCAGGCGGTCCTGTCCGTGGTGCTGCATGAGGGGCGCACGCGGCAGGTGCGCAACATGTGCGAAGCGGTCGGTCACCCGGTCGTGCGCCTCAGGCGGGTGCGCATCGGACCGATCAGCGACCCGGAGCTGCGCGTCGGCGAACACCGCGACCTCACCCCGTCCGAAGTGGCCCGGCTGCGCCGCGCAGCCGGCCTCGGCGCCGGTCAGGCGGCGCGCCCGGCCGGACCTACGACGGCTCGGCGTCCGGGTCCGGCGTCTGCCACGAGGGCTCCGCGGACTCCGGCCCGGCCGGCTCATGGACCGGCTCCGGTTGCCCGACCGGATCGCCCGCCGGCCCGGGCTCTACGACCGGATCGTCCGCCGGCTCGCCAGGCGGCCCTTCCGCGTCCACCTCGGAAGGCCCGATAACGCCGGGGTCGCCGTCGGCGGCGTCCGCCGCAGCGGCAGCCGGCTCGTCAGGGTCGCCCAGGGGCAGGAACTGGTCCGTCGGCAGGCCCTCGTTCAGCAGGCCGGGCAGCTCGAAGCCGAGCACGTCCGACATGTCCTCGACGCGCGGCAGGTCGTTCAGGTCGTTCAGGCCGAACCGCAGCAGGAACTCCTTCGTCGTGGCGTAGAGAAACGGCCGCCCCACCACGGCCTTGCGGCCGGCGGTCTTGATGAGCTTGCGCTCCACGAGCGTCGAGAGCACGCCGGCGGTATTGACGCCGCGGATTTCGGCGATCTCGGCGGACGTAATCGGCTGCCGGTAGGCGATCACGGCCAGCGTCTCGAGCGACGCCACCGACAGGCGGGTGTTCTTGCGCTCGTGGAACAGGCGCCGCACCCACTCGTGCAGGTCGGGCCGCGTCACGATCTGGAAGCCCCCGGCGATCTCCACGAGTTGCAGGCCGCGTTCGGCCGGATAGTCGCGGCGCAGGGCGTCGATGGCGCGCTCGACGTCCTCGCGTGGCTCGCTGTCGAGCACCTTGAAGATGGCCTTCGGGCTGAGCGGCTCCGGCGACGCGTAGATGAGCGATTCGATGATGGCTTTGAGCTCCGCCGACACGGGCGGTTCGGCGTCGCCACCCGCGGCGTCCTCGTCGGCCCTCGTGGCCGTGGCCGACTCGCCATCGACCGGCGGCGGCCCCACCAGATCGTCCACGCTCACAGCGGGCACGGGGTCAGCGCTGCCGGCCTCGGCGTCCGGCGCGGTTGCCGACGTCACGGCCGGATCGGCGACCGTCGCGGGCACGGCGTCGGGCGCGTCGTCGCTCGCCGCGGGCTCGACGGCGGCCGCAAGAGCGGCCACCGCCGGTTCCGTCGCCTCGGAGCCGGCGTTGATGACCCCTTCTGGAGCCGGCTCCGCGCCCTTGCGTCCGCGCGGCCGGCGGGTCTTTTTCGGTTCGTTCGCCATACGCTTCACTTCTACCGGGCCGTTGGGCTAGACAGGCCGTTGGGCTGGACAGGCCTTGTACACCCGAATCGATCCGAACATGCCTGCCTGGAACACCCGCACGATCTTCAGGCGGATCATCTCCAGCAGCGCCAGGAACGTGACGATGAGGGCGGGCTTGTCGGCCGCGTCCTCGAACAACTCCTCGAAACCACAGGCCTGGGTCTCCGAGAGCCGGGCCAGCAACTGGGCGATCCGGTCCTCGATCGACACCTGTGCGGCGGGAATCGGGACGGTGGGACGTTGTTTCGCCCGATCCAGTACGGCCTTGAACGCGGCCATCAGGCTGAACAGGTCCACCTCGAGTTCGGGTTCCACCTCTTCGCCCGCGATGTCCGCGACGGCCTGGTCCGGCCGCAGCCACTGGGCGCTGCGCAGCGTCTCGCGCTCGTGCAGCAGGTTGGCGGCGGTCTTGTAGCGCTGGTACTCGAGCAGCCGATCGACCAGCGCCTGGCGCGGATCCTCGTCCTCGTCCTCCTGCGCCGGGTCGGGCCTCGGCAGCAGCATGCGCGACTTGATATGGATCAGGGTCGCGGCCATCACGAGGAACTCGCCCGCCACATCGAGGTTCAACTCCTCCATCAGCTCGATGTACTCGAGGTACTGGGCCGTGATGAGGGCGATCGGGATGTCGTAGATGTTCACCTCGTTCTTCTTGATGAGGTGAATCAGCAGGTCGAGGGGCCCCTCGAACGACGCCAGCTTCACGGCGTACGCGTCGGGCGACGACTCGAACGAGGTCTCCGCAGGGATCATCGGCGGTACGCGATCTTCATCGCCTCCCGGACGCGGCCCATGGTGTCCTGGGCGACGGCCCGGGCGCGCCGGGAGCCCTCGAACACGATGTCGCGCAGGTCGTCGGGCCTGGCCAGGACCTCGGCGCGGCGCTGCCGCATGGGTTCGAGCACCGCCTCGAGGGCCGTGATGAGCTTGCGCTTCACTTCGACGTCGCCGACGCGGCCGGCCCGATACCGCGCCTTCAGGTCCTCGACCTCGTCGCGGTCGGGGTTGAAGGCGTCGTGGTAGGTGAACACCGGGTTGCCCTCGACGTTGCCGGGGATGTCCGCCCGGATCCGGTTCGGGTCGGTGTACATCTGCATCACCTTCTTGCGCACCGTCTCGGCATCGTCGGCCAGGTCGATGGCGTTGCCGTAGCTCTTGCTCATCTTCCGGTTGTCGAGGCCGGGCAGGCGCGGGAAGTGCGTGAGCAGCGGCTGCGGCTCGACGAACGTCTCGCCGTAGAACACGTGGAAGCGCCGCACGACCTCGCGGGAGAGCTCCAGGTGGGGCACCTGGTCCTCACCCACCGGGACGTAGTGGGCGTTGTAGATGATGATGTCGGCCGTCTGCAGCAGCGGGTACCCGAGGAACCCGTAGGTGGACAGGTCCTTCTCGGCGAGCTGGTCGCGCTGCTCCTTGTAGGTGGGCACACGTTCGAGCCACGGCAGCGGCACGAACATGGACAGCAGCAGGTGCAGTTCGGCGTGCTCGGGGACGAGCGACTGCACGAACAGGGTGCTGCGCCCGGGATCGAGGCCGGCGGCAATCCAGTCGGCGGCGTTCGAGTAGGCGTAGCCCGAGATGTCGTCGGTGGACGCGTACTCGCTGGTCAGGGCGTGCCAGTCGGCGACGAAGTAGTAGCAGTCGTACTGCTCCTGGAGGCGCACCCAGTTGTTCAGGGCGCCGACCAGGTGACCCAGGTGCAGGCGGCCGGTGGGCCGCATGCCGGAGACAACGCGCGCTTTCAGAGGAGCCACGAGATCACCATCGTATAAGGACGGGTGAGCAGCACACCGAGCCACCCCGTCAGCATCAACCCGTACAGCACCAGGAAACCGTAGGGCCGGACGGCCTCGAGGGCCTCCGCCGCGCGGGACGGCAGCAGCCCGGCCAGCACCCCGGACCCGTCGAGCGGGGGAATGGGGAGCATGTTGAAGATCGCCAGCACGACGTTGATCTCCAGCAGCCGGCCCAGCAGCTCGAACAGCGGCGCCCCCACGCCGGGCCCGGCCAGCGCCCCCGAGGGGATCATTCGTATCACTACCGCGGCTGCCACCGCCAGCAGAAGGTTGCTGGCCGGCCCGGCCGCCGCGACGATCATCGAGTCGCGCCGGTACTGGCGCAGGTGCAGCACGTTCACCGGCACGGGCCTGGCCCACCCGATCACCGGCACCTGCGCGGCGATGGCCATCAGGGGGAAGACCACCGTGCCCAGGAGGTCGATGTGGGCCAGCGGGTTCAGGGTCATCCGGCCCTGCAGGCGTGCGGTGGCGTCCCCGCACCGGTACGCCGCCCAGGCGTGGGCCGCCTCGTGCACGGTCAGCGAGAACAGCAGGACGACGAACGCGATGAAGATCTGCGCGAGATTCAGGTCCAGCAAGAGACGATCAGGGTACCACGACTGCGGGCCGCCTGTAATCAATCCCGGATTGATTTATGCACGGGGAATGTATAAATCAATCCGGGATTGATTTACGCGCCGAAGTAGCGCCGCACCGCGTCGGCGGCGCGGGCGCCGACGGCGGCCGCCAGGGCTTCGCGGCTGGCGCGGCGCACTCCGGCCACGCTGCCGAAGGTCTCGAGCAGGACGCGCCGGCGCCGCGGGCCGATGCCGGGAACCGCGTCCAGATCGGATCGCAGGCCACGCCGGCCGCGTGCCTGCCGGTGGAAGGTCACCGCCACGCGGTGCGCCTCGTCGCGGATCCGCTGCAGGAGCAGCAGTGACGGGTGGTTGCGGGCCAGGGCCAGGGGCTCGGGCGACGCCCGGGTCACGAGGAGTTCCTCCTTCTTGGCAAGCCCGACGGCCATCAGGCTCTCCTGCCCCAGCAGCGTGAGCGCCTCGTAGGCGGCGGCCAGCTGCCCCGCGCCGCCGTCGATCAGGATCAGATCCGGCAGGCGGCCGGACTGGTCCAGCACGCGGCGGTAGCGGCGAAAGACCACCTCGTGCATCGCTGCGAAGTCGTCGGGCTGCCCCACGCCCCGGGCCCCGCGCACCTTGAAGGTGCGGTACTCGCTGCGCCGCATGCGCCCGTCCTCGCAGACCACCAGTGAGGCCACGGTGTCGGTGCCCTGCAGGGTGGAGATGTCGAACCCCTCGATCCGCCGGGGGAACGCCGGCAGCCCCAGCACCTCGCGCAGCGCGTCGAGGGCCTCGTAGTTGGCCATCCGTCCGCCGCCGAACCGGGTCTGGTAGGCGATCGCGGCGTTGCGCGTGGCCAGGTCGAGCAGCCCCCGGCGTTCGGGGCCCCGCGGCACCCGCACGCTCACCTGCCGGCCGGCGCGCGCGGACAGCCACGCCTCGATCATGCTTGCGTCGGGCAGCGGCACAGCCACGTGGATGTCGGGCGGCACCTCGCGATCCTCGTAGAACTGACTGACGGCGGCCTGCAGGACGTCGGCCTCCCCCGCCCCGGCCCCGGCGGCGTCGTCGGCCACGAGTTCCACCCGCTCGATGACGCGCCCGCCCCGCATCTGGAACACCTGGAGCACGCCCCCCTCCGGCCCCAGCTTGAGGCCGAAGGCGTCGCGGTCGCCGAGGGTGAGGGTGGCCATCTTCTGCTGCCGATCGCGCAGGGTCTGCAGCGTGCGGATCGCGTCGCGGAGGTGGGCGGCGTGCTCGTACCGCTCCTCGTCGGCGGCGCGGGCCATGTCGGCCTGCAGGCGCGCCGCCAGTTCGGAGGTCCGCCCCTCGAGCAGCAGGCGGGCCTGCTCCACCGCGGCGCCGTACGCCTCGGGCGAGCAGACCGACGCCACGCACGGCGCGATGCACCGGCCGATGTCGTACTCCAGGCAGGGCCGATCCCGCCGGCCCGTGATCTCCTCGTTGCAGGACCGCAGGCCGAACAGCCGATGGGTGAGCGTCATCGTCCGCCGGGCCAGGCTGGCCGGCATGTACGGTCCGGCGTACACGTTGCCGTCGCGCTCGACCCCGCGGGCCACCATCAGGCGCGGGAACGCCTCCGCGGTAGTGAGCTTGAGGTACGGGTAGTTCTTGTCGTCGCGCAGCCGGATGTTGTAGCGCGGCAGGCGCTGCTTGATGAGGTGGTTCTCGAGGGCCAGGGCCTCCACCACCGAGTCGGTGACGATGGTCTCCAGGCGATCGGCCTCGGTGAGCAGGGCGTCGATGCGGGGCGAGGCGCCCCAGGCGGCCAGGTAGCTCCGCACCCGGTCCCGCAGGGCCGCGGCCTTGCCGACGTAGAGGGTGTCCCCGCCCCGTCCGTAGAACACGTAGACGCCGGGCTGTTCCGGCAGGCCCGCGATCTGGCTCTTGAGGTCCTGAATCGGCATGAACTACCATTACCCGTTCGACACCGGCCACCCTTCGGACCGATTATACGAAACGATGACGTTCACGGGCTTTATCGGCGCCGTCTGCAACTTCCCGATGCGGGCGATCATCTGGACCTGTGTCCGGCTGCGCATCGCCCCCAACATCCTGACGCTCACCGGCGTCGTCATCAACGTGGTCGCCGCGTGGGAGCTGGCCCACGGCCGCTTCATGTCGGCCGGCTGGTGGATGGTGGCCGCCAACATCTTCGACTACATCGACGGCAAGGTGGCCCACGAGCTGGACATGGTGACGCGCTTCGGCGCGTTCTGGGATTCGGTCATGGACCGCATCTCGGACATCACGCTCTTCATCGGCCTGATTGCCCTGTACAACAAGCTCGGCACCGGCCACGGCGACTACGTGCTGACGACATCGCTGGCGATGATGTTCGCGGTCATGACCAGCTACACCCGGGCGCGGGCCGAGTCGCTGGTCGAGAAGTGCAAGGTCGGGTTCATGGAGCGCCCCGAACGCATCGTGCTCTTCATGATCGGGGCGTTCACCAACCGCATGGCCGCGGTGATGTGGGTGGTCCTGGTGCTGTCGATCGTGACCGTGCTCGATCGGATCTTCTTCACGTGGCGCGAGTTGAAGGCCGGCCGCAGCCTGGATGCGGTCCAGGCCGGCACGGCGCCCGCGCCGCTGCCGTCCACGCAACTGGGCCCGATCCGCAAGATCGTCACGCTGCCGGGGCTCATCCTGTGGCGGGCCATCTTCTGGACCTACGACCGGGCCACGTGGCAGTACGACCTGATGGTGATCGCGATCCTGGCCTTCGTCTGGGTCACCCCGCCGGACTGGCTGGGCGACCCGATGGCCGTCGGCGGGCGGGGCCTGATCGAGTGGCTGTTCGGGAGCCTCTAGCCTCTAGCCCCTGGCCCCGGCGGCCCGCTTGCGCGGCACGGCCATCTTCGTGACCTTGGCCGCTCTGGCGGGCAGGTCGGCCCTGGCCGGCTTCTTCTTGCCCTGGCTCACGGCATCGAGGCTCTTGCGCAGGGCCTCCATCAGGTCCACGACCTTCGGGGACACGTCGACCGGCCGCGCCACCACCTCCTGGCCCGCGATCTTCGCGTCGATGATGCGGCGCAGTTCGGCCTGGTAATCGTCGGTGAAGTCGGCGAGGTTCAGGGGCGCGTCGAAGGTCTCGATCACCTGTTTCGCCAGCTTCGCCTCGGCGGGCTTGATCTCGGTCGGCAGCCCCTTCAGTTCGTCGATGGCGTCCATGCTGCGGACTTCGGCAGACTGGTGCATCGTGTACATGACGAACCCCTGCCCCTGGGGCCGGACGGCGACGAAGTACTCGCGGCCGTAGAGCGCGAGCTTGCCGATGCCCGCCCGGCCGGCCATGCCCTCGCGCATCACGGCGAACGACTGGGCCGCCACCGGGCCCTCAGGCGCCAGGTAGTACGCCTTGTCCACGTAGATGGGATCGATGGACGACGCGTCGGTGAACTGCACGAGATCGATGACGCGCGTGGACTCCACCCGCACCTTCTCGAGGTCCTGCTCGTTGACCACCACGTAGTGGCCCTTCTCGAACTCGTAGCCCTTGACGATCTCGGTGTTGGCCACCTCGCGGCTGCACTTGGGGCACCAGCGCTTCTGCTGGATGCGAGTCTGGCAGTCGCCGTGCAGCTGGTTGAACGACAGCGAGGCGCTGGAGTCGGTGGCCGGGAACACCTTCACCGGGATGTTCACCAGGCTGACCTTGAGATAGCCCTTCCACGTCGGACGCGCAGCCATGGCGACCTGCCTTGAGAGTTCCTGGGTGTCGAGGACGATGCCTTCCGTATTGTATCGGATGGACGGGATTCAGGGTTCAGGGTTCACGGTTCAGGGTTCACGGTTCACGGTTCACGGTTCAGGGTTCACGGTTCCTTGCTGGACGCTCAACCGTAAACCGGGAACCGGGAACCGCGAACCATGCCCCCTAGACGTCCTCTCTCGGGTCGTGTCCCCCGAGATCGAGCAGGGGCCGCGCGACGTGCAACTGGTCGGCCGAGATGCGGTCGCGGAGGATCCGGCGGGACTCGGCGTAGAACTCGAGCGGCACGGCCAGGTGGCCGGCCCGCTGCCGGTGGCCGGCGACGACGATCAGGGTGGGGTCGGGGTCCTCGCGCCAGGTCAGCGCGGTGATCTCGGCGTAGCGGACGAACCCGCGCTGGAGCCAGATGCCGTCCCGATAGAACCCGCGCCCCACCGTGAAGCTGAGCGGGTACCAGACCGCGTAATAGAGGAACATCATGCCTTCGCCGAACACGGCGTAGGCCGGCCAGCCGAGCACGAAGACCTTGTAGGCGATGAGGCCAGCCAGGCCCACGGCGATGACGCGGGGAAGCGCCACAGGCCTGGGTGTCGGCAGGGCCCAGATGAGCACCGCCGCCGCCTGGCGGCGGCGGAATCGCCAGACGTCAGCCATGATGAGCAGGTTCGCGACGAGGAACCCGCCGCCGAACAGCAGGAGAAGGACGCCGAGCGGGTCGCTCACGACGGCTCCCACCGGCGCGACGGCCGGCTCAGGCGGGGCCGGGCTGGTCGCTGCCGCTCGCGAGGTTCGGATCGAAGCAGGCCCGGCACCGGGCTTCGTAGGTGCCCTGGGCGCCCAGCAGGAGCCGATCGCGGCTCACCACGAGGCGCTGCGTGTGGTTGGCGGGGCTGCCGCAGACCATGCAGATCGCCAGGGTCTTGGTGATGTACTCCGCGATGGCCAGCAGCTGCGGCATCGGCTCGAAGGGCTTGCCCAGGTAGTCCTGGTCGAGGCCGGCCACGATCACGCGTTTGCCGCGGTCGGCCAGGGTGTTGCACACCTCGGGCAGCTTGTCGTCGAAGAACTGCCCCTCGTCGATGCCCACCACCTCGGTGTCGGGTTCGACGTCACGCAGGAGGTCGGCCGAACTGGCGACGTTCGACGACGACATGCGCATCGCGCTGTGGGAGACGATCTCGTCCTCGCTGAAGCGGTTGTCGAACCGGGGCTTGAAGATCTGGACCTTCTGCCGGGCGATCTGCGCGCGGCGCAACCGGCGGATCAGTTCTTCGCTCTTGCCGCTGAACATGCTGCCGGTGATGACTTCGATCCAGCCTGCGTGCTTCGAACGTTCGATGTCCATGGGTCACACACAAGGAGGCAGAAGACAGAAGACAGAAGACAGAAGACAGGAGACAGAAGGCAGCAGCGCGGGCGCGGGGGCGCCCGGCGGCTCGTTACGCCCGCGACTGGTATTCGCCCGTTTCGGTGTTCACGCGGATCCGGTCGCCCACGGCCACGAAGGGCGGCACCTGCACCACGAGGCCGGTCTCGGTGGTGGCGGGTTTCAGCTGCGCCGACGCCGTCGCCCCCTTGATGGCCGGCATGGTGTCCACCACGGTGAGGTCCATGGTCTGGGGCAGCTCGATGCCCACCGGTTCGGTGCCGTAGAACTCGACCTTGATGGTCGCCTCGGCGATCAGGTACCCCACCATGTCGCCGAGCACTTCCTGGGAGAGCGTGATCTGCTCGTACGTGGACGTGTCCATGAAGTGGTACCCGGCCGCGTCGTTGTACATGTACTGCATCTCGATTTCGTCGAGCGTCGCGCGCTCGATGACGTCTTCCGACCGCAGGCGCTGGTCGGCCAGGGTGCCGTTGCGGAGGTTCCGCAGCTTGACGCGCACGAAGCCGCGCAGGTTGCCGGGCGTCACGTGCTGGAGATCCAGGATGCGGTACAGGTCCTGCTCCAGCTTGATGAGCATGCCCTTCTTGAGGCGGGTGGCTTGAATCGAACTCATGATGATCGTCTGTTCTGGCGGCGCCGGACGCGCGCGGCTGACCCCTTGTCGCCCTGGTCCGGGCAGGCGCAAACAGGGATCGTAGCATAGGTGATTGGGCCCGCCCAAACATGCTAGGATGCCTGCTGTGGCCTTCGCCAAGTGGGATCCGCTCCACGATCTGATCGCGCTGCACGAGCGGCTCAATCGGCTGGGGTCGGCTGACGCGCCGGGCTGGTCGCCGGCGGTGGATCTCTACGAGACGCCGGACCGGTTCGTGCTCAGCGCCGAGCTGCCGGGCCTCACCCGCGAGCACCTCACGATCGAACTCCAGCAGGACACGCTCGTCCTGCGCGGAGTGCGCCCGCACGCCGAGCGGCCCGACGCCCGGTTCCATCGCGTCGAACGGGGCCACGGGGCCTTCTCGCGGGCGTTCACCCTGCCGGCGCAGGTGGACGCCGCCGCCATTTCCGCCGAGTTCCGCGACGGCATCCTGACCGTCGTCGTCCCGAAGATCGCGCCGCGCCGCGTCGACGTGCGCTGACGGGCCGGAACCGTGCCCGTCCGGGGTCTGCACATGAAACGAGTCATCTTCGCCGTGCTCTCGATCAGCGTGGGATTCCTCGCCGGCCTCGTGCTGACCGGCCGCCTGCCGGGCGCGCTCGTGAGCCAGGCCACGCCCCAGGCGGTCCCGGGGGCCGGGGCGCCGGCGGGTGGCGTGATGCCGACGGGCGTGCTGCGGGCCGACGGCCAGGCCGGCGCCATTGCGGCGCGGCCGGGCGGCCTGCCTGATTTCACGACCGTGGCGGAGGGCGCAGTGGCCGCGGTGACCAACATCGCCTCGATGCAGGTGGTGCGCCGGCCCAACTCGCCGTTCGGGGACGACCCGTTCTTCCGGTACTTCTTCGGCGACGAGTCGGACATGTTCGGCTGGCGGGACCAGCAGAACGAGAGCCTCGGCTCGGGCGTGCTCGTCTCGCCGGACGGCTACATCCTGACCAACAACCACGTGGTCGGCGAGAACTCGGCCGACATCACGGTGTCGCTGGCGGACCGGCGCGAACTGCGCGCGAAAGTGGTGGGCCTCGATCCCGCCACGGACATCGCCCTGCTCAAGATCAACGCCACCGGCCTGCCCGTGATTCCCTGGGGCGATTCGTCGCAGCTGAAGGTGGCGGAATGGGTGCTGGCCGTGGGCAACCCCTTCCAGCTGAATTCCACGGTGACGCTCGGCATCGTGTCGGCCAAGGGCCGCACGAATGTCGGCGTGGCGGCCTACGAGGACTTCATCCAGACCGACGCCGCCATCAACCCCGGCAACTCGGGCGGGGCGCTGGTCAACAGCCGCGGCCAGCTCGTGGGCATCAACACCGCCATCTACAGCCGCAGCGGCGGCTACCAGGGCGTGGGCTTCGCGGTGCCCAGCAACCTGGCCCGCCGCGTGATGAACGATCTCATCAAGTACGGCGAGGTCCGCCGCGGCTCGATCGGCTACCTCGAGGTCCAGCCGCTCACCACGCGCGTCGCCGAGCAGTTGCAGGTGCCCGTGGACCGCGGCGTGCTCGTGCGCCGCATGCGCCGCAACTCGGCGGCGTACGACGCCGGGATCCGCCCCGGCGACGTCATCGTCTCGATCGACGGGAAACAGGTGGAGGACGCCGGCCAGCTGCTGCGCGCCATCGCCGACGCGCCCATCGGCAGCACGGTGGCGATCGGCGCGGTGCGTGAGGGCCGCAAAGTCGAGTTCCGCGTGCCCGTCGCCAGCGGCTCCGGCCCGCAGCGGGCGCGGCAGTAGGGGCGTGGGGCTAGAGGCTAGAGGCTAGAGGCTAGAGGCTAGAGGCTGGAGGCTAGGGGCTTGGCAGCGTGACAGCTCGACCCCTTCTGTCTTCTGTCTTCTGTCTTCTGTCTCCTCTCTCCCCCGACACGAACCGGCTGTCCCGTACGTAACACCGCCAGAGCCGGTCGGTCCCCACGCGGATGCCGACCCGCGGGCTCCACGCGACGGCCTGAGGTGCCAGTCCACGGTCCTCGATCCATACGCCCGGCCCCCGCGCCGGCCTGCACGTGAGGTCGGCCCGGTTGTCCGCGAGATCGATCCCCAGCGCCCGCGTCAGGTTGCCGGGCCCCCGGCACAGCGAGTGCAGCTGAGGCGCCGGGCCGCCGGGCCTGGCGCGCCGCTCTTCCATCAACGCCAGGCCGTCCAGGGGCTCCAGCGCCCGGATCAGGACGGCGGCCGGCCGGCCGGCCGGCTCGGTCACCACGTTGATCAGGTGGTGCATGCCGTAGTTGAAGTACACGTAGGCGTGGCCGGGCGGACCGTACATCGGCTCAGTCCGGGGCGTGCGCCCCGCCGACGCGTGGCAGGCTGGATCTGTCTCGCCGATGTACGCCTCGACCTCGACGATGCGCCCCGCGCTTGGGCCGGCGGGCAGCCGGCGCACGAGCACCAGGCCGACGAGGTCCCGCGCGACCTCGAGCGTGGGACGCGCGAAGAACGTCCGCGGCAGCAGGCGTCCCCGGGATGCGGACGGGCTCACATCAACCGGGGCGCGTTCGCGGGCCTCGGGCTCAGGCGCTTGGCGGAACGCAGCCCGGCGGCGGCCACGAGCTTGTTCTTGTCGCGGCTGAGGCTCTGCACCACGAACACCGACTGCGGATTGCCGATGAGTCCCAGCACCTCGGCCACCCCCGCCCGGACCTTGGCGTCCTTGTGAGCCGCGATGGGCGCCAGCGCATCGGCGATGCGCGGCCCCAGTTCCACGAGGTAGTCGAAGGCGTCGGGCGCCAGCTTGGCCTTCTTGAATCCCTCCGCCACGGCCACGACGCTGGCCAGATCCCCGCCGCGTGCCCGGGCAAACGCCAGCGCCAGTTTCACCGCCGCCGACTTGTCGCGCGCCACCCGGACTTCCATGTTGTAGACAGCCGTCTTGTCGCCGGTGCGGGCGATGCCCGCCACGGCCAGCGCCCGGGCCCGTTCGTCCTTGGCCTGCAGCGTCGCCGACAGGAGACTCACGCTCCCGGGGTGCGCGATCCGCGCCACCGACGCCAGCGAGTCGAGGGCCACCGTGCCGGTCTTGTAGTACGACACGAAGTCGATCAGCGACTGCACGGCACGTTCGAGGCGCATGTCCCCGGCAGCCCGGATCGACGCCTCGCGCACGTAGGCATCGGGATCGTTCATCCCGGCAATCACCTGGTCGCCCGCCTCACCGCGGGCCGCCAGGAGCGCCGCGTGGGCCTTCTCGTCGCGCTGGCAGGCGTCGAACAGGCGGCCGAGCACCTGCGTGCCCGCCAGGCGCAGCAGGGGGTTCGGGTCCTTCGCCAGCCCCGTCAACTGCTCCACAGCCGCCTTGCCGTCGGGCACCGCGCCCCGCCAGGCTGCGGCCGGGCCGAACACCCCGAACGCGTAGGCGGCATTGAACCGCACCTCCATCACGGGCGACCCGAGGGCCTTCACGAGGCCGGAGATGATCTCGGGCGGAATCGGGTTGGCCACGATCTGGCCCGGCCCCTGCGCGAAGGCGAGCAGGGCCAGCGAGGCCCCTTTCTCCTTGACGATCGCGCCGCCGTACTTGCGCGTGTAGGCCTCGTCGACGAGGAACAGGCTGAGCAGGGTATCGATGGCGGCGTTCTGGACCTCGGCCACGGAGTCGGTCAGCAGAGGCGCCACCGGCCCCGCCGCCTCCATGTAGCCGGCCTGCGAGAGCATCCGCAGGGCGTCGAGCTTGACCCGCGGGTCGCCCACCTTCAGGTTCGCCACCACGTCCTCGAAGGCCACCTGCTGGGGTGCGGCCCCGGCGTGCGCCGGGCCCACGGCCCCGGCCAGCACCGCCACCGCTGCCATCGCCGCCGCCCACCTGCCCCGCCCCGGCCGCCGTGCGTGTTCGCGTGTCGTCATGCCATTGCCCCCGGTTCCTCGTAGTGCCGGCTCCCGGCCAGGACCTGCCGCAGGTAACGTCCCGTGTGGGACGCCGGCTCCGATGCCACCTCTTCGGGCGTGCCCGCCACGACGATCCGTCCGCCGTCCTCGCCGCCCTCCGGCCCCAGGTCGATGATATGGTCGGCCGTCTTGATGACGTCGAGGTTGTGCTCGATCACCAGCAACGTGTGGCCCGCCTGGAGCAGCCGGCGGAACGCCGCCAGCAGCTTGGCGATATCGTCAAAGTGTAACCCCGTCGTCGGCTCATCGAGAATGTACAACAGGCGATCGCCGCCGGACCCGGCCAGGTGCGCGGCGATCTTGACCCGCTGCGCCTCGCCGCCCGACAGCGTGGTGGCGGGCTGCCCCAGGCGCAGGTAGCCGAGGCCAATCTCGTCGAGCACCCGCAGGCGCCGCAGGACCTTGGGCGACGCGCTGAAGAACGCCAGCGCCTCCCGGACGGTGAGGTCGAGCACCTGGTGCACGTTGCGCCCGCGGTACTGCACCTCCAGCACCTGGGGCTTGAACCGGCGGCCGTCGCACACCTCGCACGGCACGAACACGTCGGCGAGGAACTGCATCTCGACGCGGACCTGCCCTTCCCCCTCGCACGCGTCGCAGCGGCCACCCGGGACGTTGAAGCTGAAGTGGCTGGCCGTCAGCCCCCGGGTGTGCGCATCGCGCGTGGCCGCGAACAGCTCGCGGATCGGATCGAACGCCTTCAGGTAGGTCACCGGGTTGGAGCGCGGCGTGCGGCCGATCGGCGTCTGATCCACCAGGACCACGTCCGAGATGAACTCGGCCCCTTCGAGTTTCCGGTGCCGGCCCACCCGCTTCTCGGTGCCGCCCTTCAGGCGCTTGATGGCCGGGTGGAGGATGTCGTGCACCAGCGTCGACTTGCCCGAGCCGCTGACGCCGGTGATCACGGTCAGCGTGTTGAGGGGCACCTCCACGTCGATGCCCTTCAGGTTGTGCTCGGCCGCGCCGGCCACGCGCAGCCGCTGGCCCGTGCCCCGGAAGCGGCTCGCGGGCACCGGGATGTGCAGTTCCTCGCGCAGGTACCGCGCCGTGAGGGAGCGCGGCTCGCGCAGCAGCCCGTCCACCGGGCCGCTGTAGATCACCCGTCCGCCCTGCTCGCCCGCGCCCAGCCCCAGGTCCACCACGTGGTCGGCCACGCGGATCATGTCGGCGTCGTGCTCGACGACCAGCACCGTGTTGCCCTGGTCCCGCAGCACCCGCAGGATGTCGATGAGCCGCTGGTTATCGCGCGGGTGCAGGCCGATGGACGGCTCGTCGAGCACGTACAGCGTGCCGACGAGCGCCGACCCCAGGGACGTGGCCAGGCTGATGCGCTGCGATTCGCCCCCCGAGAGCGTCGACGAGAGCCGGTCGAGCGTCAGGTAGTCCAGGCCCACGTCGCTGAGGAACGATAACCGCCGCGTAATCTCGCGCAGCAGCTTCTCGGCGACGGCCGCATCCCGCTCCCCCAGCCGGAGGGCGTCGAAGAACCGCCGCGCCTCGCGCACCGTGAACCGGGATACTTCGTCGATCGTGCGCCCGCCCACCTGCACGTCGCGCGCCTCGCGCCGCAGGCGCGTGCCGCTGCAATCCGGGCAGGGCAGGTAGCCGCGGTACCGGCTGAGGAACACCCGGACGTGCACCTTGTACTTCTTGCGCTCGAGCCATCGGAAGAACCCGCGTACGCCCTCGAACTCGCGCCCGTCGCCCTCCATGACGAACCGCCGTTCGTCGTCCCGCAGGTCGCGCCACGGCACGTCGAGCCGCACACCCCGGTCCCGGGCGGCCCGTTTCAGGCCGGCAAGGTGGCTGCGGTAATGCGGCTTGCTCCACGGCTCGATCGCGTTCTGGTTGATGGTCCGGCCGGCGTCGGGCACCACGAGGTCCATGTCGACCTCGATGACGTTGCCGAATCCGTGGCACGTCGGGCACGCGCCGAACGGGTTGTTGAACGAGAAGAGCCGCGGCTGCGGCGTCTCGTAGGTCAGCCCGCACGCCACGCACTCGAACCGCTCGCTGAACACGTGCGTCCGCACCGGGGCGCCGTCGCGGCCCAGTTCCACCGCCCACGCCCCGCCACCGCCCTCGCCGTAGGCAATCTCGATCGAGTCGGTGAGGCGGCTCACGGCCTCGGGACCCGCGGCCACCCGGTCCACCACGACCTGCAGGTGCGCGGCGCCCGCCAGCGCCGCCGGGTCGAGGTCCTCGATCACCACGGCACGCCCGTCCACCAGCAGCCGTCCGAACCCCTTGCGGCGCAGTTCGGCGAGCGCCGCCGCCACGGCGTCGGCCCCCTGGCCGTTGGCGGCTCCGTTCCCTCCACGGCCAGGGGGATCCGGGGCTGCCGCCAGCGGCTCCCGCGTCTCGACCGGAAGGTCCGCGGCGTCATCGCCGTCTCCCTCCCCGTCGCCGTCCTCGGCATCGCCGCCACCGCCGTCCGGTTCCGTGGAATCGTCCACCTCGTCGGCGCCGTCCTCCACGCCGTCCGGATCCAGCAACGGCGCCGCGTGGCGCTGGCGGATGCCGCCTCCCGGCGCCCCCGCCGCCTCGCTGATCTCGTCGACGGTATCGGCGTTCCCGTTCGGGGCGTCGGCGGGAGCCACGCCCACCACCGGGGCGTCGAATCCCAGCAGCAGCCGCGTCCCTTCCGCGAGGCCGGCCAGCCGACCTGCCACGATTTCGGCCGTCTCGCGCAGCACCTCCTGCCCGCACGAGCGGCAGATCGTGCGCCCGACCCGGGCGAACAACAGACGAAGATAGTCGTGAATCTCTGTCGTCGTCGCCACCGTGGAGCGGGGGTTCCGGATGCTGTTCTTCTGCCGGATCGCGATGGCCGGCGATACGCCGTCGATGGCATCGACGTCCGGCTTCTCCATCCGCTCCAGGAACTGCCGGGCGTACGCCGACAACGACTCCACGTACCGCCGCTGGCCCTCGGCATAGATGGTGTCAAAGGCCAGCGACGACTTCCCGGACCCGCTGACGCCCGTGACGATGATCAGCTTGCCGGAGGGCAACGTGACGTCCACGTGCTTCAGGTTGTGCGTGCGGGCGCCCCTGACCACGATATCGGACGTGCCGGGGGTGGGGGTGTCGGCCATGGCAGACGGTCAACTCCGGTGCTGGCGCCGCCCGGCTCACGGACCGCGGGCCCGCGAGGCACGGTGAGGGGTTTCCGGGGGCGCCGAACACTCCATGCTAGCACGGGCGGCACCAGGCGCCGCCATCCCGCTGGGCAGGGCGTGCCGGCCTCGCCGGTTATCTTGACCTTGACAGTCCAGAAATTAGTGCTACCATTCCCCCACTCGCGGCTGTCCACAACAACGACCCGCCCCCCGAAGACCGGCAACGGCCTGGCCTCCGGACCCGTGCGGCGCCGTACTGCGTGCAGCGGCAGCCGCACCACAGAAGAGGAGGCAGTTGTGGCGAAAGTCGGGTTGTTGTCCCTGTCGGTCGTCGTGCTCAGCCTGGCGGCGGCGCCGGTTGCGGCACAGGGTCCGCACACGCCGGTGTCGAGCGACGGCCGCGTCGGCGCGCCGGCCAACATGGCGTTCGAGGCCGCCGGGGCGGGTCACTTCGAAGGCACGGGGAATCCGGACGACAGCGTCGGCGCCCGGCCGGTGCTCGACTGGGAACTCGAGAACATCCGTCGGATGGTGCCGGCCACGTCCGGCGTGGGCATCGAATCCGTGATCGGCACCGACACCCGTAACCGGATCTACACCAACAACATCTACCCGGCGCGGGCGGTCGTCCTGATCACCTTCAACACCGGCAGCTTCTGTTCGGGGGCGCTCATCAGCCCGAATACGGTCCTGACGGCGGGCCACTGCGTGCACAGCGGCGGTTCGGGCGGGACGTGGCACACCAACGTCGTGGTGTACCCCGGCTACGACATCACGGCGCCCTTCGGCAGCTGCACCGCGTCGGCACTCGGCACCACCACCGCCTGGTTCAACACGGGATCCGAGGCCTACGACTACGGCGCGATCCGCCTGAATTGCACGATCGGCAACACCGTCGGCTGGTTCGGCTTTACCAAGTGGAAGGCCACCTACCCGGTCCGCGTCCAGGGCTACCCGGGCGACAAGACGTACGGGACCCAGTGGGGCAGCGGCGACAAGTCGTGGAAGTCGACCGGCACGCAGATGTTCTACGCCAACGACACGGCCGGCGGCATGAGCGGCAGCGCTCTGTGGTTCGATACGGGTGGCCCGTACGCCATCGGGGTGCATGCGTATGGTCTGCACGGGGCGTTCCCCCACAGCACGTACAACCACGGCGTGAAGATGACCAACGCGGTCTACAACAACTACCTGTACTGGCGGAACATCTGGTAGAAGACCAGGGCTCGGCTCCACGATGGGCGCGGCGGGACAGGGTCCTGCCGCGCCCGTTGCCGTTCTGATTACGATCCTCGGCCTTGACAGCCCGCTGATTGGTGCTAGCATCGGACCATTCGCGTCTGACCAATCCGACAAGCCCACCCCCGACCTGCCGCCGGCCAGGCGCCTGTGCCCCCTTGTGGTGTGTCCGGCGCACGGGCCGGGTCCCTGCTGCGCCAGAATCCGGGAGGCAGTCGTGGGCAGATGCAGATTCCTCATCGTCGTCGCTGTCGTTCTGGGCCTTGCAGCGCCAGCCGCCGCCCAGAGCCTGGCCACACCCGTATCCAGTGATGGCGTCCTCGGGATGCCGGCAGGGATGAAGTTCGAGGCGGCCGGATCCGCGGCGTTTGCCGGCACCGGGAATCCCGACGACAGCTTCGGGGCGCTGCCGGTGACCGACTGGGAAATCGCGGACATCCGCCGGATGGTGCCAGCCACGGCCGGTGTGGGCATCGAGTCCGTGATCGGCACGGACACGCGCAATCGGATTTACCCCTACAACAACTACCCGGCCCGCGCGGTGGTGCTCATCATCTTCAACGGCGGTAGTTTCTGTTCGGGCGCGTTGATCAGCCCCAATACCGTGCTGACGGCGGGCCACTGCGTTCACGGCGGCAAGGGCGGCACCTGGCACACGGGTGTCACGGTGTACCCCGGCGTCGACATCAGCGCTCCGTGGGGCAGCTGCACGGCGGCCAAACTCGGGAGCGTCGTCGGCTGGACGACGAAGGGCCTGGAGACCTACGACTACGGCGCCATCCGGCTGAACTGCACCATCGGCAACACGGTGGGCTGGTTCGGGTTCATGAAGTGGGCCGCCTCCTACCCGGTTCGGATGCAGGGCTACCCCGGCGACAAGCTGGATATCACGGACGGGTACAGTCAGTGGGGCAGCGGCGACAAGACCTGGGCCTCGAGCGGGTACCAGATGTTCTACCGCAACGACACCTACGGCGGCATGAGCGGCAGCGCCCTGTGGTTCGACTACGGCACGAGCGGGCCATACGTGATCGGCGTGCACGCGTACGGCCTCCACGGCTCCTCGCCGCACAGCCTCTACAACCACGGCGTGAAGTTCATCCTGTCGGTGTTCAACAACTACTACTACTGGAGGAACAGCTGGTAGCCACGTTCCGACGACCCGGCAGGTCGGCGCCTGCGGGCGCCGGCCTGCGCGTCGCCGTGCTGCTGGCGGCGTTTCTGGCCGGGTGTGGCTGCACGGACCACGACGGGGCGTCCCCGGCCGCGCCGGTCACTGGCACACCGGGGACGGGCCAGCAGGTGGCCGTCGCGCAGGGCGTCGCGGGCACCGTGACGACGTCTGCTGGTGATCCCGTCGAAGGGGCGATGATCGTGCCGACGCCGTTGGACTCCCCTGCTCCGGCGATCCCCGAGATGGCCGTGCGCAGCGGCCCCGACGGCCGGTACTCGTGGAACCTGCCGCCGGGCCGCTACGAAGTGACCATCCGCAAGGAGGGCTTCCGGGCCGCCGTCAAGCGCGTGGAGGTACGCGCGAACGAGATGGCCGTGGCCGACTTCGTGCTGGAGAAACTGGAGTAGCTGGTCGTCAGCGTTCAAACACGACGGGCGCGCCGAGCCATCTCGGCGCGCCCGTTCTCTTTCCAGCCCAACGCCCCCCTCGGCGCTGCCCGGGGTGGCCCTGAGCTGCGCCGAAGGGCCAGCCCAACGGCTTGCGCTGAGCGAGCCAGACGGGCGAGTCGAAGCGCCTAATGGCCTAATCGAAGTAGTTCGTGTACTTGCTCCACAGGTCTTCGGCCAGCTTCCAGTAGGCCTCCACGGCGCCGTTGGCCATGTCGTGGGAGTACTTCGTGAGGTACGCGCGGGCCTTCGCGGGATCCTGCCTGTGGAGCGCGACGGCTTCTGCCTCCACCCGGGCCTGATCGGCCCAGGCCTTCTCCTCGATGGGCCGCCACACCTTCTCGATGTCCGCCGCCATGGGCTGCCAGCGCAGGAACGCCAACTGGCTCACCTGACGGAACGCCCACCACGCGCAGTCGCGCCGGAACTTCGCGCGTCCGTCCACCATGTAACTGGCGGGCATCTGGTCGATGCCGATGTAGAACGGCGTGTGCGGCGTGGTCATCGGGTTGTCGTAGCCGAGCCACACGACGCCGCCGATCGGATCCGGCAGCCACTTCCGGCTCTGGGTCACGCTGAGGTAGGTGGCGCGCTTGCAGGCGATGGTCCGCTCGGCCGGCACCTTGAACGCGTCCAGGTAGTCGTTGTTCATGAACGGGTTGGCGATGGGGTTCTTCGTCGCCTTGCCGTCCTTGTCGATCTTCATGATCGTCCGCGTCATGTCGTACGGCGTGTTCTCGTACGTGTCGCGGAAGATGTCGAAGACGTCCTTCACCGACAGCTTCTTCTCGGGCTTCACCGACAGCGGGTAGTGCTCGGCATTGGGATCGAGGTTCAACGACGGGGCCAGCCGGCTCAGGGCCCGCCACTCGCGGCGGCGGCTGCCCAGGCTGCTGCGCGAGCCGTACACGGTGGAGAACTCGAAGGGCTCGCCGCTCGCGGGGTTCCACCAGCCGAGCTGCTCGGCCAGCGTGTGAACGTTCGCCGACGCCAGGTAGTTGTCCGGGTCCTTCAGGTTCAGCTTGCGGATACGCGGCGCGTTGGCCGACACCGCCACCTCATCGTCCGGGATCCGGACCGCCGCCCACACGGCGCCGAGGTTGCCACGGCCGGGCCCCATGATCTCGAAGAACCACACCTCGTCCTTGTCGGCAAAGGTGAACGCCTCGCCCCAGTCGTTGTAGCCGTACTGCTTCGTCAGCTCGTCGGCGATGCGGATGGCCTCGCGGGCCGTCTTCGCACGCTCGAGGACCAGGCGGTAGAGCTCGGGACAGTCGATGATGCCCTTGTCGCTCTTCAGTTCGCGTTTGCCGCCGAACGTCGTCTCGCCAATCGCGAGCTGGTGCTCGTTCATGATCGGGTAGGCGGCATTCAGGAACTTGTAGGTCTGCGGCACCTGCGGGATCTCACCCGCAGGGATACGATCGGGGTCGTCCGGCCCCTTGCTCTCCTTCGGGTCCATCCACAGCGTGGCCATCGCACCAGGACGGTGCGTCTGGTTCGGCACCATGTTCATCCACGTGCGGTCCGTCGTGCTGTCGCACGAGTGGGACGTCATCGTGGAGCCGTCCACCGACGCAAGCCTGCCGACCAGCACGCTGGTGCAGCCTTCGCATTCGCAGAACAGCCCCTCGGGCAGTTCCTGCACCGCCAGGGCCGGCTGGAGCCCGAGCACAGCCACCAGGCACACGAGAATGGACAACGAACGTCGGAGTGTCAGGGATCTCAGCATGGGTCACCGTGGGCTGGTGCGGGGGCTGCCTTCTGTCTTCTGTCTTCTGTCTTCTGTCTTCTGTCTTCTGTCTTCTGTCT
>CAYNDV010000053.1:0-27355 GCA_964396055.1 uncultured Vicinamibacterales bacterium
AGCGGGGCGTCGCACGCCGCGCACGCGGGGGCGAGCAGCACCGACAGCAGGGCGTCGGCGGCGGCGCGCGCAGCCATCGCCAGGCTGAGCGGCGGCGTCACGCCACCCGGGCGGGGTTCAGGCGGGCCGGTCCGCCACGGGGATTCGCGCGGCGGAGCCCCACAGCCGCTCGAGGCCGTAGAAGCGCCGCTGGTCCGGCGTGAACACGTGGACCACCGTGTCGAAGCAGTCGAGCAGGATCCACTCCGATCGCTCATCGCCTTCCACGTGCGCCGGCTTCGTGCCGGCGTCCTTCAGGGCGGCTTCGATGGCATCGGCCACGGCCCGGATCTGCCGCTGGTTCTGGGCGGTGCAGATCAGGAAGAAGTCCGTGAACGACGGGATGGCACGCAGGTCGAGCACCACGACGTCCGTGGCCTTCTTCGCGTAGGCGGCCCTCGCCGCAGTCAGGAGATCGGCAGGCAGCGCCGCCGCCGCGCTCTCGCGTGCGCCTGGAGTGTCACTCATGCAAGTGTCCGGCCGCGGACCGGTCCCCGGCGGGTGGCGACGCAGGCGCGCCATACAGGCCGTGGCGGCGGATGTAGGTGTCGACTTCGGGTGGCACGAGGTCCGCCAGCGGCAACCCTGCACGCGCACGCGCGCGAACGATGGTGGACGAGATGTCCGGCGTGACGATATCCAGCAGGAAAATGCGGGTCTGCGGAGCCCGGCCCATCACGGGCCGCGCCCGCAAGGCGGCGGCTGGCGCCATGCGTGACGCGAGGTCGGGCAGGCGCGCGGGCAACCCGGACACGAGGTGGCCCGGGCGGGCGCACACGACGAAGTGCGCGAGATCGAGCACCGCGGGGTATTCGCGCCAGGTGGCAATTTCTGCGAACGCATCGGCGCCCGTGAGGAAGAACAACTGCCACGGCTCGTAGCCGACGCCGTGCAGCGCACGCAGGGTGTCGGCCGTGTAGGTGGTGCCCGGACGGGCCAGCTCGAGGTCCGAGGCGTCCAGCCCCTCGCCGGTCTGCGCGGCCAGGCGCGCCATGGCCAGGCGATCGGCTGGCGAGGCTTCGGGCTCGCGCACACGATGCGCCGGGCTGCGCAGCGGCAGCAGCAGGACCGAGGCCAGCGACAGCCCCCGCCGGGCCGCGGTGGCCACCGCCAGGTGGCCCAGGTGGATCGGATCGAACGTGCCGCCCAGAACGCCCGTGCGGCCCCTCGTGCTCACTCGGTCCGTTCCTCCCGGGCCAGGCTGGCCCACATTGCCTCCACCAGGGCGTCCACGCCGGCGCCCGAGGCGGCCGACACGCGGAACAGCGGGATCGACAGGGCCGCCAGGTGGGCGGCCAGGCGGTCCACCTCGGCCGGGTCGGCCACCGCATCCATCTTGTTCGCGGCCGCGATCTGCGGCCGCCCGGCGAACTCCGGCCGATACAGTTCGAGTTCCCGGCGAATCGTCTCCACGTCCTGCACAGGGTCGCGGCCCGTGGCCCCGGAGACGTCGATGACGTGCACGAGCAGCCGGGTGCGTTCCAGGTGCCGGAGGAACTGGTGGCCGAGGCCCAGGCCACGATGAGCGCCCTCGATGAGCCCTGGCACGTCGGCCACGACGAAGCTGCGGTCGTCGCTCAGCGAGACCACGCCCAGATGCGGCGTCAGTGTCGTGAAAGGATAGTCGGCGATTTTCGGCTTCGCGGCGGAGATCCGGGAGATCAGCGTGGACTTGCCCGCGTTGGGGAACCCGACCAGGCCGACGTCCGCCAGCAGCTTCAGTTGGAGCCGCAGACGCTTGACCTCGCCCGGGATGCCCGGGTCGGCGCGGCGCGGCGCCCGGTTGGTGGACGAGACGAACCGGGCGTTGCCGCGGCCACCCAGGCCCCCGGCCGCGACGCGGGCGCGTTGCCCGGCGGCGGTCAGGTCGGCCAGCGTGACCGGGTCGCCGCCGTCGTCGGGCAGTTCCAGGATGACTGTGCCGATCGGGACGTCCAGTGTCAGGTCGGCGCCGTTGGCGCCGTGCCGGTTGGATCCCATGCCGTGCTGGCCCCGCCGCGCCTTGAAATCGGGATGAAACCGGTAGTTGACCAGCGTGTTGACGTGCGACGTGGCCTGCACGAACACGGAGCCGCCGTTGCCGCCGTCGCCGCCGCTGGGCCCGCCGCGGGGCACGTACTTCTCGCGGCGGAACGCGATGCATCCCCGGCCTCCGTCACCCGCAGCCACGCGAATCTCGACTTCGTCGACGAACATCAGGGGGTACGTTAGCACACAAGGGGCTGGGGGTCAGGGGCGTGGGGCGTGGGGCGTGGGGCGTGGGGCGGAGAGAAGATAGTCAGAAGCAAGAAGCAAGTAGCAAGAAGGGATCACGCTGTCACGCTGGACCGTGAACCGTGAACCGTGAACCGTGAACCGTGAACCGTGAACCACCACGCACTACCGCCCCGTATCGACGCCCCAGTCGCCGGCGTGGCCGACGCACACACGGACGAATCGTTGCACGTCGCTCAGCGACGCCGCCCGGCGCACGCCCGCCGGCGGGGTCCACTCCACCAGGTGCGCGCCGAACCAGGCGATCGCTGGTCTGCCGTAGTGGACGGCGAGGGCCGCCTCAGACCGGGTCCCGTCACCGCCCGGCAGGACGATGACGGCATCGGCGGTCAGGATGTTGATGTGGTTGCGGCTTCGCGGATCGGCGCCATCGATGCCGCCAACCGGCAGGTGGGTGTAAATCGGGATCTCGACCCATGGGTTGGGATAGGCGGGACTGGCCTGGTGGCGCATCGCCAGGGCCTCGGCGGGCAGGATGCCGACGACCAGGCCGTCGCGCGGCACGACGGTCGCAAACGCCTCGCTGACGGCCGCCATGACACCACCGCCGCCGCCGGTCAGCAGGTGTGCGCCGAACCCGGCCAGCCATGCCCCGAGGGGCGCCGCGAGGTCCTCGCACCGGTCGGTGCTCGAGCCCATCACGCCCACGACCGGGCGCCGGGCCGCTCGCGCCGGGTGTCGGGGTGTCACCGGACTCTCCGTCAGGCGTCGGGCGCCGCGGCCGGGGCCGGCGCCGGCGTGCCTTCCTCCTGGGCCTGGAAGGCGGAGGAATGGAGCAGGTGCTCGTTCATCAGTTGTTTGGCCTGGTCCACGTTGTGGGAGCGGATGGCCTGGTAGATGCGGCGGTGCAGTTCGGCGGCGTCGTGCAGATTCCGATCGGTCGCGCGCATCGCGGTGTCGCGCCGGCGTTCGTAGTAGAGGGCCGACACCATTTCCACGAGCGATGCGAGAATCGGGTTGCCCGACGCCGAGGCGACGGCGCGGTGGAAGCGGATGTCGTGGACAAGGAACGCGCGCGGGTCGTTCATCGCGGCAAACAGGCTGGCCACCTCCTCGGCGATGCTGGCGAGGTGATCCGACGTCGCCCGCTCGGCCGCCAGGCCGGCGGCGGCGACCTCGAGGACGCGGCGCGCCTCGTACATCTCGTCGCGGGTGAACCCGTGGAGTGCCGCCAGGAAACTGAGCGGTTCGCTGTCGAGGCGCGGCGGGCCGTCGGGGATATAGGTGCCGGAGCCGTGCCGCGATTCGATGACCCCCATGGCGGCCAGGGCGCGCAGGCCGGCGCGGATGGTCGGCCGGCTCACGCCAAGCTGGGTGGCGAGTTCGCGCTCGGCCGGGAGGCGGTTCCCGGGGCGCAACTGACCGCCGCCGATGAGCTGGCGGACATAGTCGATCACCTGTTCCGTGCTGTCGCCGCGGGGCCGCCTGGTGGAGTCAGAGGTCGTCATGATGGCCTGCTTCCGGCGAACGCCGGTCGGGGTCCGGACATCGCCGGGCACAGTATACTCACCAGCGGCACCACTTTAAACCACTTTCTTCGATGCATGCGAGTGTGGATTGTCCAGTCTGGCCATTCAGGAAGGCCGCTGGCGCCTCCGGGTTGGATCCAACACAAAATTGCGCGCGCTGGAGCTTGACAGGCGCCCGGCGGGGTGGTATTCCTCTTGGGCTCAGTGGTCTGACCTCCAGCACGCTCAGCGGAGACTTTCACGATGACGACCGAGACCCAGACCCCGCCCCGCACGGGCTACTACCGGTGGGTGGTGTGCGCGCTGATCTTCTTCGCGACCACCGTCAACTACATCGATCGCCAGGTCATCGGCATCCTCAAGCCCACGCTGCAGCACGAGCTGGGCTGGACCGAGATCGATTACAGCAACATCGTCTTTGCCTTCCAGCTGGCCTACGCCATCGGCCTGCTGGTGACCGGCCGCATCATCGACAAGATCGGCACCAAGCTCGGCTACGCGGCGGCGCTCGTCATCTGGAGCATCGCCGCGGCCGCCCACGCGGGCGTCCGCTCGGTGCTGGGCTTCTCGGTGGCCCGCTTCGCGCTGGGGCTGGGCGAAGCGGCAAACTTCCCGGCGGCGATCAAGACGGTGGCCGAGTGGTTCCCGCGGCGCGAGCGCGCCCTGGCGACGGGCATCTTCAACTCTGGCACCAACGTCGGCGCCGTGGTGGCGCCGCTCGTCGTCCCGTGGCTCACGCTGCACTGGGGCTGGCAGACGGCATTTCTCGCGACCGGTCTCGTGGGTCTCGTCTGGCTGGTGTTCTGGTGGCCCCTCTACGCGCCACCCGACAAGCACCCGCGCGTGTCGGCCGGCGAGCTGGCCTACATTCGCAGTGAGCCGCCGGACCCGCCCGTGCGCATCCCGTGGCTGACGCTGCTCAAGCACCGGCAGACCTGGGCGTTCGCCGCCGCGAAGTTCCTGACGGATCCGATCTGGTGGCTGTACCTGTTCTGGGTCCCGGACTTCCTGAACCGCAACCACGGCATCGACCTGCAGCACATGGGCCCGCCGCTGGTGACGATCTACATCGTGACCGACTTCGGCAGCATCGGCGGCGGCTGGTTGTCGTCGTCGCTCCTGAAACGCGGCTGGAGCGTCAACGCCGGCCGCAAGACCGCCATGCTGGTGTGCGCGCTCGCCGTGGTGCCCATCGTGTTTGCGTCGCAGGCGACCGGCCTGTGGACCGCGGTGGCGCTGGTGTCGCTGGCGGCGGCGGCCCACCAGGGCTGGTCGGCCAATGTCTTCACGATGACGTCGGACATGTTCCCGCGCAATGCCGTCGGCTCGGTCGTGGGCATCGGTGGCATGGCTGGCGCCATCGGCGGGATGCTGATTGCCAAGATCACCGGCTTCGTGCTCCAGGCCACCGGGAGCTACCTGGTGGTGTTCCTGATCGCCGGGTCGGCGTACCTGATCGCCCTGGCGGTCGTGCACGTGCTCGTGCCGAAGATGGAGCCCATCAAGCTCGAGGGGTGAGGCCATGAGCGGCCCTGTGCGGATGCCGCGTCCCACGCGGCGCGGGTTCCTGCGGGCGATGGGGGCGGCGGCCGCCGCGGCGGCCCTGCCCGCCGACCCGCGCGTCTCCGCGTGGCGGGGGCCGCAGGCCGGCGCCGCGCCGGCCGATGCGTGGGCCCGCGTCGATGCCATCCTGGCCCGGATCGTCCCTCCGGTGTTCCCGGCCCGCGAGATCGACGTGACGGCCTTCGGGGCCGTCCCCGACGGCCCGCTGTGCACCGACGCGATCGCCCGCGCGATCGCCGCGTGCCACGCGGCAGGCGGCGGACGTGTGGTCGTGCCGCCGGGCCGGTTCCTGACCGGCGCCATTCACCTGAAGAGCGGCGTCAACCTCCACGTGTCCAGGGGGGCCACGCTGGCCTTCAGCCGCGACCCCCGTCACTACCTGCCCCTGGTGTTCTCGCGGTGGGAAGGCGTGGAGTTGATGAACTACTCGCCGTTCATCTACGCCCTCGATCAGCGCGACATCGCCGTCACCGGTGCGGGGACGCTCGATGGCCAGGCGGACGACACGCACTGGTGGCCGTGGAAAGGGGCGTGGCAGGGCCGGTTCGCCGACGTCCGCGACACGCAGGCGGCGGCGCGCGCCCGGCTGATCGACCTGGCCGAGCGCGGCGTGCCCGTCGCGGACCGGGTGTTCGGCGAGGGCGGCTGGCTGCGGCCGAACTTCATCCAGCCGTACCGCTGCCAGAACGTCCTCATCGAGGGCGTGTCGGTGGTGAACTCGCCGATGTGGGAGATCCACCCCGTGCTCTGCCGCAACGTCACCGTGCGGGGCGTGCGCGTGCGCTCCCACGGGCCCAACAACGACGGCTGCGACCCCGAGTCGTGCGCCGACGTGCTCATCGAGGGCTGCACGTTCGACACGGGCGACGACTGCATCGCGCTGAAGTCGGGCCGCAACGCCGACGGCCGCCGTCTCAACACGCCCGTGGAGCACGTCGTCGTGCGCGACTGCGAGATGAAGGACGGCCACGGCGGCGTGGTGATCGGCAGCGAGATCTCGGGCGGCGCCCGCTGGATCTTCGCCGAGCGGTGCCGCATGGACAGCCCCCAGCTCGATCGCGCCCTGCGCATCAAGACCAACGCCGTGCGCGGCGGCATCGTGGAGCACGTCTACATGCGGGATGTCACCGTCGGCCAGGTGGCCGAGGCCGTGGTGACGATCGACTACTACTACGAGGAGGGGCGGGCCGGCACGTTTCCCCCGGTCGTGCGCGACGTCGAGGTCCGCAACGTGACATCAAAGCGCAGCCAGTACGGCCTGCGGCTGCGGGGATTCCCGGACAACCCCATCCAGGACGTGCGGGTCGTCGACTGCACCTTCGACGACGTCGCGAAGCCCGACGTCCTCGAGTCGGTCCGCGGGGTGTCGTTCTCGAACGTCCGCGTGAACGGGGCGCTTCGCAATGGCGTCGTGACGCGGTCCCCCGCCCCGGCGTCCTGACCACCGGCCCGCCACAAGAACCCCGCCACCCGACCCTGCCGGCCAGAGACGTGCGCCGGCGGGCATGGCCGTTTGGACAGACCTCTTTGCGGCTGAGAACATCCATGACGCCGCAGAACAGGAATTTATCGCTTTGAAATCGCTTTCCTGTTGATTCGAAGCCGGAAAGTGGCTATACCAATATATCGTCTGGCGGATGGCGCCAGTGAAGGAGAATCCCAATGGCAGCACCGGCGAGCACCTGGGCGCGTGTGACGGTCGCGACGCTCCTGTTGTGGATCGTGGGCACGCCGGATATCGCGGCGCAGAGCACCCACAGCACGAACGTGCCCACCACCGCCGGCCAGCGGCCGGGGCGCAGCGATCCCGCCTTCTCGCAGCCGTCGCTCGCGGTCGGTGTCGACTACACCGTGCCCACGCCGGACGAGATCAGGATCGTGCTCGACCGCGTGCGCGAGTACTTCGTCCGCTCCACGGCCTATCGCATCGTCGACACGGCCACCGGCGCGCCCGTCACCGATTTCACGACGCCGACGAAGACGGCGGCCGTGGACATGAGCCTCGGCGAGTTCAACGACTGGAACTACTCGATCGGCGTCTCGATGGCCGGCATGCTGCACGTGAGCGACGTGACCGGCGACGCCCGATTCCAGGACTACACGCTCAAGAACTTCGATTTCATCGTGGACCACGTGGACTACTTCCGCCGCCAGGCGAAGCAGTTCGGGCCCCAGCGCGGCGGCTGGCGACGGCTCTTCGAGATGCGGGAACTCGACGACTGCGGCGCCATCGGCGCGGCGCTCGTCAAGGCCTATCGCAGGAAACCGGACCCGCGCTACCGCGAGATCATCACCCAGGTGGCGGACTTCATCTCGCACCGGATGTCCCGGATGCCGGACGGCACCCTGGCCCGCCCCCGGCCGTGGCCCGTGTCGATCTGGGTCGACGACTTCTACATGAGCATCCCGTTCCTCGCGCAGATGGGCGCCCTCACCGGTGAGCGGACGTACTTCGATGACGCCGCCCGGCAGGTGATCCAGATGTCGGCGCGCCTGCTGGACGACCGGACCGGCCTGTACGACCACTCGTGGTTCGCGGACATGGAACCCGACCCGAAGTTCTACTGGGGCCGGGGCGCCGGCTGGGCGCTGATGGCCACGGCCGAACTGCTCAGCGTCATCCCCGACGACCATCCCGACCGCGCCGCAGTGCTCGCGATCTTCCGCCGGGCTGCCCAGGGCGTCATCGCCGTCCAGGGCAGCATGGGGCTCTGGCACCAGATGCTCGACAAGCCGGACAGTTACCTGGAGACGTCCGCGTCGGCGATGTTCACCTTCGCGCTGGCGCGCGGCGTGAACCGCGGCTGGCTGCCGCCGACCTACGCGCCCGCGGCCCAGGCCGGCTGGCGGGCCCTCGAGCAGCGCGTGCGCGCCGACGGCATGGTGGAAGGCATCTGCGTCTCGACGACGGCTGCGTCGGACCTCACCTACTACTACAACCGTCCGACGGACCTGGCCGCACCGCAGGGCTACGGGGCCCTGCTGATGGCGGGCGCCGAAGTCATGACGATGGTCCAGCGTTTCGACATCCAGCGCATCAACAATACGTTCTACTACCGGCCGAAGAAGTAGGCAGGGTCCGAGTGCCTCCTGGAGACGCGCCATGCGAGTGAACATCCTCACGCCGAGCCTGTGTGTCGCCCTTGCCGCCGCCGCGGTGTCGGCGCAGGCGCCGCCGGGGCAGCCGGCGCCGCCCGTCACGGCGGCCCTGACGCTCCGCAATCCCATCGACCTGGCCAGGCCCGCCGAGACGATCGTCGTGGCCGGCGCCGACCTGAAGGCCGCGTTGAAGATCGACGACATCCGCCGCGTCTACGTGCGCGGCGCCGCCGGGCGCGACATCCTGGCCCAGGCCGTCGACGTCGACGACGACGGCGTGTTCGATGAACTGGTGTTCCAGGTCGATCTGGACGCCAGCGAGACCCGCACGCTCACCCTGACGACCGGCGAGCGCCGGGTCTACACGCCGGATCAGTTCCGGGCCTACGGGCGTTTCGTGCGCGAGCGCCGCGACGACTTTGCGTGGGAGAACGACCGCGTGGCGCACCGCATGTACGGCGCCGCCCTGGAGACGTGGAAGCAGGAGCCGCTGACCAGCAGCGCCGTCGATGTGTGGTTCAAGCGCACGCGCCGGCTGGTGATCAACGAGTGGTACATGGTGGACGACTACCACCGCGACCTCGGGGAGGGCGCCGACCTGTACTCGGCCGGCCGATCCCGCGGGTGCGGCGGGAGCGGCGTGTGGGAGGGCGGGCGCCTGTGGACGTCCGCGAACTTCCGCGACTCGCGCGTGCTGGCGAACGGCCCGATCCGTGTCATGTTCGAACTCGTCTACGTCGCGTGGGACGTCAACGGGCGCCCGGTGCGTGAGAAGAAGCGGATCACGCTCGACGCCGGCCACCGCCTCAGCCGCTTCGAGAGCGCGTACACCGGCGACGGCTGGACGCCCGCGTCGTTTGCCGCCGGCATCAAGAAGGCCCCGGGGGCGGCGGTGACCGTCGACCGCACGGCGGGCATCCTGCGGACCTGGGAGCCCGTTCGTGACAAGTGGGGCAGCTTCGGCTGCGCCGTCGTCATGCCGCCGGCGTCGGTGGCGGAGGCGGTCGAGGCCGACGGCAACGCGCTGCTCACCGGCCAGGTGGGACCCGGCGGTCAGGCCGTGTACTACGCCGGGGCCGACTGGAGCAACGGCGGCGACTCGCCTGACGATGCCGCGTGGGGAGCGGCCTTGGCGCGCCTGGCCCGCCGCCTGCAGCACCCGGTCCAGGTGGCTGTCGTCCCCCGCTAGGCCTCGACGAACGGCCGGTTGGCGGCGCCCGCGCGGGCGCTGTCACCGGCCAGAATTGGTACGACCCAGTTTTCGCTCTCTGACAAAGTGGCATGCCCTGTCGTCGGGACCGTTCACGTCGCTCCGCCCCGTGTCACCTTGCCGGACCGGTGTCCGACCGAGCGTCGGATCTGCTCGATTTCAGGGCACTTCGCACGAACAGGCCTTCCAGGGTTCCTCACGGGTGCCGACGCCCTCCCGGGCCCTGGCTCCGCTGCGAGACGACCGGCGAGACCTCGCCTGGAGCCATTTGGATTGACACCACGACGACGCGGTGGTATTACCTCTTACAACGCGCGGTGGCGCGATCCTGGCCAACTGGAGCGGCAGCCAGGACCCCGGCCCGCGTGGGATGACGACCATGGGGATTCGACTGACGACCGACGGGAACTTGCCCGGGCTCGTGCCGGTGCCGGAGAGCCGCGTCGAGGCGGCGGAGACGGCGTGGATGTTGGCCAGGGGCGCCGAGGGCCCCCGGTTGGTCGTGCGGGCCGTTGAGGGGACCCTCGATCTCGCCGGCTTCGAGGGGCAGGCCACGACCTGTGACGGTGAAACCTGCCTCATTGGCCGCTGCACGCCGCCGAACGCCGCGTGGGTGCGGAGGCTGCTGCCGTGGCTGGCTCCCGAGCCCGTGGGGCTCCGGGCGTCGGCCGGGTTCGGCGACCGGCTCGGCCTGGCTACGCCCGGGCACGTGCGGGCCCTGCGTGAGGTCGGCGGCGGCCTCATGCCCGTGTTCGCCCAGCAGTCGATCCGCGAGATGACCCGCACCGGCCGCCGTGCCGCCGAGATCCTCGACGCCGCCACGTGGGGCGCCTTCGAGGCCGGCTGGCGTGGCGGCTACGGCGCCGACGCCGACCACCTGAAGACCACCGACGACATGGATGTGTGCGTGGATGCCGGCTTCACGTGGTTCACGATCGATCCCGGCGCGCACGTGGGCACCGACGCCGATGACGCCGGCCCGTCGGCGCTGCGCGCCGCCGTCGCGGTCCTGCCCTGGGCGGGTCTGGAGGACACGGAGGCCGACCTGCGGCGGCGGTACATCGGCACGACGTTCGAGGCGGAAGGTTACCGGATCACCTTCGACGAGGCGGCCACGTTGCGGGCGGCGGTCAAGTACGGTCGGGCCGTCGCGCACGTCACGGCCCTGTACCGCCACCTGCTGACGCGCATCCCGTCCGGGCGTTTCGACTTCGAAGTCTCCGTGGACGAGACCGAGACGCCCACCTCTCCGGCTGAGCACGTGTATGTCGCGCAGGAACTCAGGCGGCTGGGCGTGCGGTGGACGAGCCTTGCGCCGCGCTTCGTGGGCCGGTTCGAGAAAGGCGTGGACTACATCGGCGACCTGGCGGCGTTCGAGGCCGACATCCGTGTGCACGCGGCCATCGCCCGTGCGGCGGGCCCCTACAAGATCAGCCTGCACTCGGGGTCCGACAAGTTCAGCATCTACCCCGCCGCGGCCCGGCACACGCGCGGCCTCGTGCACCTGAAGACGGCCGGCACCAGTTATCTCGAAGCCCTCCGGGCGGTGGCCATCGTCGCTCCCGCGGTGTTCCGCGAGATTTACGCGTACGCCCTCGAGCGATACGAGACGGACCGGGCGTCGTACCATGTCTCGGCGGACACGGCGCGGGCGCCGAGGCCCGGCGATCCCGCCGACGCGGACCTGGCCGCGGTGCTGGACCAGTTCGATGCGCGGCAGGTGCTGCACGTGACCTTTGGATCCGTGCTCAAGGCGGGGCCGGAGGCGACCGGGCCGTTCGCCGATCGGATCCTGGCGCTGCTGACGGCGAGGGCCGAGGTGTACGCGGACTGCCTGGCCCGCCACTTCGTGCGCCACCTCGCCCCGTTCGTGGAAACGGCCCCCGCGACCGCAAGGACGGACACATGAATCTCGCTGACGTGACGGCCCAGTACAACTTCGCCGGCAGGACCGTGGTGGTCACGGGTGCCACGGGCGTGCTGGGCGGTGAAATCGCCTGTGCCCTGGTGGGCTGCGGCGCCAACGTGGCGTTGCTCGATCGCAACCTCGACCCGGCCAGGGGACTGTTCGATCTCATGGGGCCCGCGGCATCGCGGGCCGTGGCGGTCTACGGTGACGTGCTCGACGCGGCGTCGCTGGAGCAGGCGGCCGAGCAGGTCGTGGCCCAGTTCGGCCGCGTGGACGCGCTCGTGAACGGCGCCGGCGGCAACAAGCCCGAGGCCACGACGGGGCCGGCCCGCGCGTTCTTCGACCTGCCCCCCGACGCGCTGCGGTCCGTAGTGGACCTGAACCTGCTCGGCACCATCCTGCCGTCGCAGGTGTTCGGCAAGCTGATGGTCGAGCAGGGGGACGGCGTGATCCTCAACATCACGTCGATGAGCGCCTTCCGGCCCCTGACGCGCATCGCCGGCTATTCCGCGGCCAAGGCGGCCGTCAGCAACTTCACCCAGTGGCTGGCGGTGCACATCGCCCAGGAGTACTCGCCGCGTATCCGCGTCAACGCCGTGGCGCCCGGCTTCTTCCTGACACGCCAGAACCGGTTCCTCCTCACCGATGAACAGACGGGCGAGTTGACGGCGCGCGGGCGCAGTATCATCGCCCACACGCCGATGGCGCGTTTCGGCACACCGGAGGACCTGCTGGGGCCGGTGCTGTGGCTGCTCTCCCCGGCGTCGGCGTTCGTCACCGGCACCGTGGTGGCCGTGGACGGCGGATTCTCGGCGTTCAGCGGGGTGTGAGGTGATGACCAGCACGACGGTGGCGGCTCCAATCGGGCTGGGCCTCCGCGACGGCTATCTGTCCGAACACGACGTGGCGGGCCTCGTGCGCGACAGCCTCGCGTCCACGCCCCTGGCCGGCAAGCGCGTGCTCTGCCTCATCCCGGACGGCACGCGGACGATGCCCATGCCGCTGTTGTTCCGGCTCATCCGGGACGAACTCGCGGGGCGGGCGGCGGCGTGCGACTTCCTGGTGGCGCTGGGCACGCACATGCCGATGACCGACGAGCAGTTGAGCCGGCTCGTCGGCGTGCCGGTGGTCGACGGGCGGGCGGGCGCAACCGTCATCCACAACCACCACTGGGAGCGGCCCGAGACGTTCGTCACGCTCGGCACGTTGTCGAGCGCCGAGACTGCGGCGCTGGCGAACGGCGTGTTGTCGCGCGACGTGACGATCGAGGTGAACCGGCTCGTCTTCGATTACGACCACATCCTGGTCTGCGGGCCGGTGTTTCCGCACGAAGTCGTCGGGTTCTCGGGCGGGTCCAAGTACTTCTTCCCGGGCATCGGCGGCCCGGCGCTCATCAACTACTCTCACTGGCTCGGAGCCCTCCTGACGAACTACCAGGTCATCGGCGCGGGGTACACGCCGGTGCGGGCCGTGATCGACCGTGCGGTCTCGATGATCGATCGGCCGATCACGTGCTTCGGCCTGGTCGTGACCCACGGCGGCGTCGCCGGGCTCTACTACGGGAGCCTCCAGGCGTCGTGGGAGGCTGCCTCGGCGCTGTCGTCGCAGCGCCACATCGTCTGGGTCGATCGGCCCTTCCGCCGCGTGCTGTCCGTCATGCCGGACTTGTACGACGACCTGTGGACCGCGGCGAAGGGCATGTACAAGATGGAGCCGGCGGTGGCCGACGGCGGGGAAGTGGTCATCTACGCGCCGCACATCACCGAGGTCAGCTACGCGCACGGCACCCTGCTCGACGAGATCGGGTACCACTGCATGGCGTACTTCCTCGGGCAGTGGGACCGTTTCCAGTCGTATCCGGGCGGCGTGCTCGCGCACTCGACGCACGTGAAGGGCATCGGCACCTACGATGCCGCGACCGGCGTCGAGTCGCCCCGCATCACGGTGACGCTCGCGACGGGTATCCCGGAGGACCGGTGCCGCCGCATCAATCTCGGGTATCTGGACCCGGCCAGCGTGCGGATCGACGACTGGCGCGGGCGTGAGGACGACGGCGTACTCGTCGTGCCGCGGGCGGGGGAGATGTTGTATCGGGTGAGAGGCTAGGGGCTAGAGGCTAGAGGCTAGAGGCTAGAGGCTAGAGGCTGGAGGCTGGACGCGAAAGGCTGGAGGCTGGAGGCCAGGGGGCGGGCGACGCACCCGTAGCGCAGGGCTTCAGCCCTGCCGGCGTCTTCTTCTTCTTCTGTCTCCTGTCTTCTGTCTTCTGTCTTCTGTCCACTGACAGGAATCCGCCAATGTACAAGATCGGTGTCGTCGGGCTGGGCGTGATGGGCAGCCATCTCGCGCTCAACATGGAACGCAACGGGTTTCCCGTGGTGGGGTACGACCTCGACGAGGCGAAGACCCGCGCCTTTCTGGCGGGACCGGCGGCGGGTCGGGCCCTGGTGGCCGCCGACTCGCCGGCGCGGCTGATGGCGCTGCTCGAGAAGCCGCGCCGCGTCCTGATGATGGTGCCGGCGGGGTCGGCGGTCGACAGCGCCATCGCGCACCTCGCGCCCCATCTGGAGCCGGGCGACATCCTCATCGACGGCGGCAACTCGCTGTTCAGCGACACGGACCGCCGCAATCGCGAACTCGACGCGCGCGGGTTCCACTATATCGGCACCGGCGTGTCCGGCGGCGAAGAGGGCGCCCTCTGGGGCCCGAGCATCATGCCCGGCGGGCAGGTGGAGGCCTGGGAGGCCGTGGCGCCGATCTTCCGCGCTATCGCCGCGAAGGCCGGGGACGGCGAGCCCTGTGTGGCCTACATGGGCCCGCGCGGGGCCGGCCACTACGTCAAGATGGTGCACAACGGGATCGAGTACGGCGACATGCAGCTCATCGCCGAGATCTACGATCTGCTGCACCGCGGCCTCGGCCTGACCGCCGGGGACCTGCAGGCCCTCTTCGCGGAGTGGAACGCCGGCGAGCTGAAATCGTACCTGGTCGAGATCACGGCGGCGATACTGGGCGTTACCGACCCCGAGACGGGGGGGCCGGTGGTGGACGTGATCCTGGACGAGGCCGCCCAGAAGGGCACCGGAAAGTGGACGAGCCAGAACGCCCTCGACGTCGGGGCGCCGATTCCGACGATCAACGCCGCCGTCGAGAGCCGGATTCTGTCGTCCCTGAAGACGGAGCGCGTGACCGCCAGCGGCGCGCTGCGCGGGCCGTCGCCGTCGTACGCGGGACCCCGGCAGCCGATCGTGGACGCGGCGCGACAGGCGCTCTACGCCGCGAAGATCACGTCGTACGCCCAGGGCCTGTCGCTGCTGCGCCTGGCGTCCCAGGAGTACCGCTACGACCTGGACCCCGGGACCATCGCCCGCATCTGGCGCGCCGGGTGCATCATCCGGGCGACGCTGCTCGAGGACATCCGCGCGGCGTACGCCCGGCAGCCCGGCCTGGTCAACCTCCTGCTCGACGAGGCGTTCCGCGACGCCGTGGAGACGAGGCAGGCGGGGCTGCGGACGGTGGTACAGACCGCCGTCGGCCTGGGGATTCCGGTGCTGGCCCTCAGCGCCTCGCTGGCGTACTTCGACGCGTACCGGACGGCCCGGCTGCCCGCGAACCTCACGCAGGCCCAGCGGGACTATTTCGGGGCGCACACCTACCGGCGCACCGACAAGCCGGGCGTCTTCCACACGGAGTGGACGTCGTAGGGCACTCAGGGAGATTCGCGATGTACGGACTGGAGATTCGACCGGACGGTGATCTGGATTTCGTGTCGCTGGGCGCGCTCGTGCACCGCCTCGATCCGGGCACGGTGCCGTTCCGGAAAGCGTCGGCGTGCCGCATTCACGTGAGCGGCGGCGAGTTCAACTGCGCCGCCAATCTGTCCGACTGCTTCCGGCTGAAGACCGGGGTCGTCACCGCGATGGTCGACTACCCGATCGGCGACCTCATCGCGGAGCGCGTGCGCGCCATGGGCGTGCGCCCGTTCTACAAGCGATTTGCCCACGACGGCGTCACCGGCCCGAACATGGCGACCGTGTACAGCGATCGGGGCCTCGGTGTCCGCCCGCCCGTCGTGTTCTACAACCGCTCCAACGAAGCGGCCGCGCGTCTCAAGCCGGGTGACTTCGACTGGACGGCCATCTTCGCCGGCGGCGTCCGCTGGTTCCACAGCGGCGGCATCTTCGCCGCGCTCTCGCCGACGACCCCCGAGGTGATTATCGAGGGCATGGCGGCCGCCAGGGCGGCCGGCGCCGTTGTGTCGTTCGACCTGAATTTCCGCGCCAAGCTCTGGAAAGTGTTCGGCGGCGCCGACCACGCCGCGGACGTCGTCCGGCGCATCGTCGATCACGTGGACGTGCTGGTGGGCAACGAAGAAGATCTCCAGCACGGGCTCGGCATTCCCGGGCCCGATGTGCACGCCACCTCGAAGCTCGACCCGGCCGTGTTCGTCGCGATGATCGACGAGGTCGTGAAGCGGCACCCCCGCGTCAAGGTGGTGGCCACCACGCTGCGCGACGTCCATTCCACCAACCGGCACGGCTGGAGCGCGGTGGCGTGGATCGACGGCCGGATCCACCAGGCGCCGACGGCCGAACTGGACGTGTACGACCGCGTCGGGGGCGGCGACGGGTTCGCGGCGGGCTTCTTCTACGGGCTCCTGTCGGGCGCGGCGCCGGACGAGGCGGTCCGCCTGGGCTGGGCCCACGGGGCACTGCTGACCACGTTCCCGGGCGATACGACGATGGCGACCGTCGAAGACGTGCGGGCGTTCGCGAAGGGCGGATCCGCGAGGATTCAGCGGTAGGTCGGGACGCCGTACAAACCAATCGGGCGCGCAGGTGGCAGCCACCCGCCGCGCCCGTCGTCTGTCTCCAGCCTCTAGCCTCTAGCCTCTAGCGCCTAGCCTCTAGTTCTCGACCGGATGCACGCTGATGAAGCGGCCGCGGCTGCCGTGGTCCTCGAACTTCACGACGCCGGCCACCTTCGCGAACAGCGTATCGTCCTTGCCGAGGCCGACGTTCAGGCCGGGCTTGAACTTGCGGCCGCGCTGCCGCACCAGGATCGACCCGCCCGTCACGATGTTGCCGCCGAACCGTTTCACGCCGAGGCGCTGCGAGTTGCTGTCGCGGCCGTTGCGTGAGCTGCCCTGTCCTTTTTTATGTGCCATGGCCGTGCCTTCTTCGTGCTTACAACTCGATGCCGGTGATGCGCACGCGGGTCTGGTCCGCGCGGAAGCCGTGGGTGCGCCGTTCCTGCTTGCGACGCTTGCTCTTGAAGACGCGCACCTTCGGGCCGCGCACGTGATCCTCGACCACGCCGAGGACCTTCGCGCCGCTGACGTAGGGCGTGCCGGTCCTGATGTCCCCGTCACTGGACACCAGCAGCACCTGGTCAAAGGTGACCGCTGCGCCCTTGTCCCCGTCGGTGCGGTCGATGGTGACCACCGCGCCGGGCTCAACCTTGACCTGATGTCCGCCGTTCTGAACGATCGCGTACACGGGCTACTCCTCCTGCAGCCGCCAAACCGGGCCCGGCGCCCCTCTGGGGGCCTGCCACAGCTGCGGAACTTCTAATACTAGCAGACGATCCGGGCGGGGATCAACTTCGGCGGCGCCTGGGCGGGCCCCGTGGCCCTCCGGGGCGTCGGTCAGCGCAGGAGCACCCGCGACCCCTTGATTCGCTGCGGGCTCAACGTGGACAGGAAGGCCGGCAGCAGCCGGTCCATCAGCTCGAAGTACGACGACAGCGCCGGCGTGGTCTGCTGCGCGTTGTAGAGCACCTCTTCGCGGAACGTCTCGCTGTAGACGGTTTCGCCGGTCCGGCCGTCGATGAAGATGAACTTCGGGCGCAGGATGAACCCCTTGCGCTCCATGTAGGTGCGCACGGGCACAACGCTGCGGCGGCCGAAGGAATCGTAGACCTCCTGCTCGCGCTGGACGTACCCGGACCGCGCGTGGGGCTGGAACAGCACCGTGCCCGTCACGATGAGGGCGCCCTGGTATTCCTCGCCCACCTTCTTCCAGTACTCGGTGTCGGCAAACACCTTGCTGGCCAGATCGAGGTCTTTCTCGTCCCTGAACACCGGCTCGGGCCCCGCGTTCGGGTCGGCGCCCTCAGGCGGCTGCACCGGTGGCGGCGCATCCTTCTCCGCCAGCTCCTGGAGCGGCAGGACGTCGGCATCGATCACCCGCAGGCTCGATTTGGTCCGCAGCTGGCTCCGCAGGAGCCGGACGGTCTCCAGGTTGGTGTCGACGTCGTTGGAGCCTCCCGTGACGAAGCCCGCCACGAGGACACGCGCGTACGGCGTCGCATCCATCTTGGCCTGGATGGGCATGTCGATGGGGACCTCGAAGAACGAGGTGCAGCCCACCGCTACCACGGCCAGCAGCGCACTAGCGAGAATCCTGGCGGCTCGCACGGTCGTTGATTTCCTTGAAGAGGTCGTAGTTCTGACGGATGAACTGGTTCTTGGGGTCAAGGGCGATCGCCTTCTCGTAGGCGTCCCTGGCTTTCTCGAACTGGCCCTGGGCCTCGTAGGCGATGGCCAGGTTGTTGTAGGCCGCGGGGTACGTCGGATCGAGTTCCACGGCCCGTTCCCAGCGGTACACCGCCTCGCGCCACAGACCCTGCGTGGCGACCTTGATGCCGAAATCCACCTGGTCCCTGGCGGCCTTGCGGTCGCTGGCCCATCCCGACGTGGCAAATACTGCCACCAGCACCAGAGCCCCGACGATCGATCTTCGGCTGACCGGCATACACACCTTCGGCGATGTTCGCACCGGGAACGTGACAGCAGGCAGGGTCATTGCCCACTATACCGCCCGATCACGGCCCCTGCAAGGCGAATGCAGGCGCGGCGCGCGCGCGCCGGGGATCTGGAACGTTTCTGGCACCCGTGGTCGCTCGTCCTGCGGCCTGGCACCCGCAGCCCGGGAGACTCCCATGTGGCCCTTGCTGGATCTGGTGGCGCTCTCGGTTCACTGGTCCCTCACGGCGTCGTCTGCCGCCCGCGGGATGGGAGGAGCGGCCACGCCGTCCGGCGCGGTGCGCTTCGAGCCGGCGCGCCTGGAGGAGAGCCTCGAGGCCCGCCTGGAAGCGTCCGGATCCCCGGACCCGGCGCCACAGGCCGCCGAACTGCGGCGCCTCGCCGCGCGCCAGCTCTGGCGGGCCGAGGCCCTGGGCGTGTGCGCCGTGCCGTACGGCGCGGACGCCTATCCGGCGGCCCTGCTCGACATCACGGACCCGCCGCCGCTGTTGTGGGCCAGAGGCACCCTCGTCCCTGCGGCTCATGCCGTCGCCATCGTCGGCTCCCGCGCGGCCACCCCCCATGCGCTCGAGGTGGCGTACCGGCTGGCGGAAGGGCTGGCCGCCGCCGGCGTGACCGTGGTCAGCGGCATGGCGCGCGGCGTGGACGGCGAGGCCCACCGCGGCGCCCTGGCCGGTGACGGGCCGACCGTGGCCGTGCTCGGGTGCGGGGTGGATGTCGTCTATCCGCCGGAGCACGCCGTGCTGGCCGGCCGCATCGCCGCCACCGGCGCCCTGGTGAGCGAGCTGGTGCCCGGCACGCCGCCGCTGGGGTGGCACTTCCCCCGGCGCAACCGGATCATCGCCGGACTGTCCGCTGGGGTCGTCGTCGTCGAGGCCGCCGCCCGCAGCGGGTCCCTGTCCACCGCGCGGCACGCGGCCGATCAGGGCCGGGCGGTCATGGCCGTCCCCGGAGGGGTCCTCAGCGGTCGGAACCGCGGCGCGCACGCCCTGCTCCGGGACGGCGCCCGCATCGTCGAGACCGCCGACGACATCCTGGAGGAACTGCACTTCGTCGGTGCGCCGGCCATCCTCGCTGCCCGGCGGGCGGGGGGACCCGAGCCTCCGAACGACCGGTTGCTGCGGTCGATGCGTCCCGGGGAACCCTACGATCTGGCCTCGCTGCAGCAGCGGACCGGGGTCGAGATGGTCCGGCTGCTGGGGTGGCTGGCCGAACTCGAGGTGGGCGGCTGGGTACGCCGCGCCGACGGCGGCCGATTCGTGAGGGCCGGGGCGAACGTGCTAAGGTAACGGACGGAACACGCAACATTGGGAGTTCGATGGCACGACCACTGGTGATTGTCGAGTCGCCGGCCAAGGCGAAGACGTTGTCCCGTTTCCTCGGGAACGCGTACCGGGTGGAGGCGAGTTTCGGGCATGTGCGGGACCTGCCCGAGAAAGCGTCGGAGGTCCCGCCCGAGATCAAGTCGCGCGACTGGGGACGGCTGGGCGTGGATGTCGAGGGCGACTTCACGCCGCACTACGTCATTCCCGCCGACAAGAAGAAACAGGTCCAGGCGCTCAAGTCCGCGCTCAAGGACGCCTCTGAACTCCTGCTGGCCACCGACCCTGACCGCGAAGGGGAGTCCATCAGCTGGCACCTGGCCCAGATTCTGAAACCCAAGGTGCCCGTCCGGCGCATCGTCTTCCACGAGATCACCGAAGAAGCCGTGCTCGCAGCGCTGGCGTCGGCGCACGACCTCGACGAGAACCTGGTGCGGGCGCAGGAGAGCCGCCGGATTCTGGACCGGCTCTACGGGTACACGCTGTCGCCGGTGCTGTGGAAGAAGGTGCAGACCGGGTTGAGCGCCGGGCGCGTGCAGTCCGTGGCCGTGCGGCTGCTGGTGGAACGTGAGGAGGCGCGTCGGGCCTTCCGGTCGGCCAACTTCTGGGACATCGAGGCGCGGCTCACCGGCCCCGGCCGGGACTTCACGGCCACGCTGGTGCGGGTCGGCGATGCCCGGGTGGCCACGGGCAAGGACTTCGATCCGGACACGGGCCTGCTGGCCACGCGCGGCGTGCGGCACCTCGACGGGCCGGCGGCGCGGCGCCTGGCGGAGGGGCTCGAGCACAACCTGCCCTGGTCGGTGACGGCCGTGGATGCGCGCCCCGGCGTCGAGCGCCCGGCCCCGCCGTTCACGACCTCCACTCTCACGCAGGAAGCCAGCCGCAAGCTGGGGTTCTCCACCGAGCGGACCATGCAGGTGGCGCAGCGGCTGTTCCAGGGCGTCGAGATCGGCGGCGGTGAGATCGAAGGCCTGATCACCTATCACCGGACCGATTCGACCACCCTGAGCGAGAAGGCCCTGGCCGAGGCGGCGCGCGTCATTCGCGAGCTGTTCGGCGGCGAGTACTACGACGGTCCCCGCCGGTACCAGACCCGGGTGAAGAACGCCCAGGAAGCTCACGAAGCCATTCGTCCCACCGACTTCCGCCAGGCGCCGCAGATGCTGGCGGGGCACCTCGATGCGGATGAGCTCCGCATCTACGAGCTCATCTGGAAGCGGACGATGGCGTCGCAGATGCCGGACGCGCGCGTGCTCAAGACGACGGTGGAGATCACCGGCCGGGGGCCCGACGGCGAGCCGTGCGCGTTCACGGCCGGCGGCAAGGCCATCGAATTCGCCGGCTTCCGGCGCGCGTATGTCGAAGGCAGTGACGATCCGGACGCCGAACTGGCGGATCAGGAGTCGATCCTGCCGGCGATGAAGCCGGGCGACGTCGTCGCGCGCGCGTCGGCGGGTGCCACCGGCCGCGTGGCCCTGGTCGCGCTCGAGCCCAAGGGGCACGACACGGCGCCGCCGGCCCGGTACACCGAGGCCGCGCTCATCAAGGAACTGGAGCAGGCGGGCATCGGCCGGCCGTCGACCTACGCGCCGACGATCGCCACCATCGAGCGGCGCGGCTACATGTTCCGCCAGGGCAAGGCGCTGGTGCCCAGTTACTCGGCTTTTGCCGTGACCCGTCTGCTGCGGGAGCACTTCGCCGACTACGTCGACGTGGGGTTCACCGCCGAGATGGAGGAGGACCTCGACCAGATTGCCAACGGCGAGCGCGACTGGCTGTCCTTCGTCCGCGCCTTCTACCGCGATGGCGAAGGCGGACACCCCGGCCTGGCGCCGATGGTGGCGCTCAAGGAGGCCGACATCGACTATCCCGTGATCGACGTCGGCACCGATCCGGCGACCGGCCAGCTCGTGCGCGTGCGGATCGGCCGGTACGGGCCGTTCCTGCAGCGGGCTGAGGGAGGCGAGGGCAACACGGCCACGCTGCCGCGCAACCTGCCCCCGGCCGACCTGACCATCGAGAAGGCGCTGGCGCTGCTGAAAGCCAAGGCCGAAGGGCCGCGCGTGCTCGGCACCGATCCGGCGACGGGCCTCACGGTGGCGGTCCACCATGGACGCTTCGGACACTACGTGCAGCTGGGCGAGACGCCGCCCCGGCAGAAGGGCAAGGCCGCCGACACGCCGAAGCGCGCGTCGGTGCCGGCCGGCACGAGCCATGCGGAGCTGACGCTGGACGAGGCGCTGCAGTTGCTGAGCCTGCCCCGCGATCTTGGCGCGCATCCCGGCACCGGCGAGCTGATCGTCGCGGGGCGCGGCCGGTTCGGGCCCTACGTCAAGATGGGCGACGAGTTCCGATCCCTCGAGGACACTGACGACGTCTACACGGTCACTCTCGACCGCGCGCTCGAGTTGCTCGCCGCACCGAAGAAGTCGCGCCGGCGCACGATGACGCGGGCGGTGCTGCGGTCGCTCGGCGCCGCGCCCGGCGGCCCGGAGGTGAAGCTCATGGACGGTCGCTACGGCCCGTACGTCACCGACGGGACGACGAACGCGTCGCTGCCGAAGGCGGCCGATCCCGCCGCGTTCACGCTGGCGGAGGCCATCGACCTCCTCAACGCCCGGGCCGCCGCGGGTCCCTCCGTCCGCAAGCGGCCGAAGAAGGGCGCCAGGGGCTAGGGCAGGGGCCGGGAGCCGGACGTGCCATCCCTTCGCATCGTCGGAGGCGGCCTGGCGGGCTGCGAAGCCGCCTGGCAGGCCGCCTCGCGCGGCCTCGCGGTCACGTTGACCGAAATGCGTCCTGCGCGCCCGACCGAGGTGCACACGTCGGATCGGCTCGCCGAACTGGTCTGCAGCAATTCCCTGAGGGGCGACAAACTCGACAACGCCGTGGGCCTCCTGAAGGAGGAGATGCGCCGGTTGGGCTCGCTCATCATGCGGGCCGCGGATGCCACACGCGTGCCTGCCGGTGCGGCGCTCGCCGTGGACCGCCACGCGTTTGCCGAGTTCGTCACGCGCGAGATCCAGGCCCACCCGCTCATCTCCGTCACGCGCGAGGAGGTGCGCGCGATCCCGGAGCCGCGCGGGCCGCAGGACCCGGTCATCCTCGCCACCGGACCGCTCACGTCGGCGGACCTGGCCGCCGCCGTCGCCGCGTTCGTCGGCCAGGATGCCCTGTATTTCTACGACGCGATCAGCCCCATCGTCCTGGCCGAGTCGATCGACCGCGCCAGGGTCTTCCGCGCGTCGCGGTACGACCGCAGCCTGCGGGGGGCGCCCGGCGGGCCGCCCGAGGGGACCGAGCCTGGCGGGCCGGCGTGCGGCGTGGATGACGGGCAGGGCGATTACCTGAACTGCCCGTTCACGAGGGCGGAGTACGAGGCCTTCTACGACGCGCTGATTCATGCCGAGTCCGCGACCGTCCACGACTTCGATCGCGAGCGGTTCTTCGAGGGGTGCCTGCCCATCGAGGTGCTCGCCAGCCGCGGACCCGACACGCTGCGGTTCGGGCCGATGAAACCCGTGGGGCTCACCGACCCGCGGACGGGACGCTGGCCGTACGCCGTGGTCCAGTTGCGCCAGGACACGCTGGCGGGGGAGCACTACAGCCTGGTGGGGTTCCAGACCCAGCTCAAGTGGGGCGAGCAGGCCCGGGTGCTCCGCCTGATCCCGGGCCTGGAGCGGGCGGAGTTCGTGCGCTACGGCATGGTGCACCGCAACACCTACGTTAATGGGCCGGCCGTGCTGCTCGACACGTGGCAGACGCGGGCGCGCCCGGATCTCTTCTTTGCGGGGCAGATGTCGGGCGTCGAAGGGTACGTCGAGAGCGCGGCGTCCGGGCTGCTGGCGGGCATCAACGCCGCGGCGCTCGCGCGCGGCGTCGCGCCACGCGCGGCCCCGCGCACGACCGCAATTGGCGCCCTGGCCTATTACGTGTCGCACGCGAATGCGGCCACCTACGAGCCGAGCAACATCACCTTCGGTATCATGGAGCCCGTGAACCCGGCCCCGCGGGGCCGGGCGGAGCGCCGCCAGGCGATCGCGGAACGTGCCCTCCGGGATCTCGACGCCTGGATCACCGCGGCCGGCCGATAGTCTGCAGCCTGTAGCTGTCGTCATGCGCGAGCACCAGCGGGCCTTCCTCGAGTTCCTCCGCCTCAACCGCGGCGCGTCGCCGCACACCGTGGCGGCGTACGGGAGCGACCTCGATCAGTTCCTCGCGTACCTCGTGCTGCACACCGGCCGGGAGCGCAGCCGCCTGGTGCCCGGGGACTGCACGCTGGCGGCTATTCGCGGGTTCCTGGCCGAGTTGTACCGCGAGCGCCTCTCCCGGCCGTCGGCCGCCAGGAAGCTGGCGGCCGTCCGCGCGTTCACGCGGTACCTGCGCCGCGAGGGGCTGCTCGAGGGCGATCCGGGCGCGCTGGTCGCGACGCCGCGCGTGGAACAGAAGCTGCCCGCCCACCTCGAAGTGGACGAGATGGCGACGCTGCTCGAGACGCCCGATCCCGCCTCGCCGCTCGGCTGCCGGGACAAGGCGATGCTCGAGTTGCTGTACGCCTCGGGGCTGCGCCTCGGCGAGCTGGTGGGCCTCAACCTCGACGATGTCAATCTCGGCGGGCGGATGGTGCGGGTGCTCGGGAAGGGGGCGAAGGAGCGCATCGTGCCGTTCAATACGACGGCGGCCGACGCGCTGCGGGCGTACCTGAAGGTCCGGCCCGCCCTCGAGCAGGAGGCGCGGCGGCAACGCACGGGGCCGCCCAGGCCGGCCGCACCGCGGGCACCGGGCCCGGGGCGCCCCCGCACAGCTGCCGCCAGCCCGCTGTTCCTGAACTTCCGCGGCGGCCGCCTCACCGGGCGCAGCGTGCATCGGCTGCTGCGCCAGTACGTGGCGCAGTGCCGCGCGCGGTTCGGCGTGAGCCCGCACGCCCTGCGCCACTCGTTTGCGACGCACCTGCTGGAGCGCGGGGCGGACCTGCGGGCGATCCAGGAACTGCTGGGCCACACCCGCCTGTCCACGACCCAGCGGTATACCCACGTGAGCGCGGCGCACCTGATCGAGGTGTACCGGCAGGCCCATCCGCGCGCCCGCAAATCAATCCCGGATTGATTTATGCACTCTCCGAACGGGCCGCATAAATCAATCCGGGATTGATTTACCCAGGAGGCGATCGAGGGCGACGTAGGCGCCCATGGCGGTGACGAGGGCCGGCACGGTGCCGCCGCTCGACGCGCCGCCGAGGGCGTAGGCCACCGCGCCGAGTCCCCATGCCGTCACGCCCGGCAGTGAGAACCCACCCGTTCGGGCGTACGGGCCCCGGCGATCGTACAGATCCTCGACGCGGACCGGCGTGCGCACGAGGAAGAACCGCGCCACCAGCACGCCGCCCACCGGCACGAGCACGCCGCCCAGCACGAGCATGAAGTCAACGTACCGATCGAGCCAGACGCCGCCTGCGGCGGCCAGGGTGGTGCCGATGATGCCAATCGACCAGATGGCACGCTGCTCGCCCGTCCGCGGGAACAGGCTGCGCCACGCGAGGCCGGACAGGTAGATGTTCACGAAGTTCGTCGTGACGGTGGCCAGCACCATGAGCGTGGCCCCCCACCAGCCAAGCCGCAGCGCGGCGAGCATCGTCCCGGGATCGGTCGAACCCGCCACGCGCGCGGCGAACAGGCCGAGGGGCATGAGCCACAGGCTGGTCAGGGCGAGACCCAGGAAGACGCCGCCGAACGCGCCGCGCTCCGTGCGGGTGTAGCGCGAGTAGTCGGCGAACATGAGGATCCACGACACCTGGTACCCGATGACGATGTCGAGGGCTCGCGGCCATGGGAGCGCGGCGGTGGGGGCCGCGCCCGGCGTCGGGGCAGGCGCCGCCCACACGCCCCAGGTGATGACCGCGCCCACGACGAGCAGCAGCGGCACGGCGATGCGATCGGCGGCCTTCACCGCGCGTGGGCCGCCGGCCACGACGGCGGTCGAGCAGAAGCCCAGTGCCAGCACCCACCACACGTGCGCGCCGGGCCCACCGGCGAGCTGCGCGGCGACCGAGGCGGCAATCACCAGGTTGACCGCCATCCACGCGAAATTGGTGACGTAGAGCACGGCCGCCACCAGGCTCCCGCCCCGGAGGCCGAGGGCGGCGCGTGCCGCGATGATCGACGGCACCCCCAGGCGCGGCCCGAGCGGGGCCAACGCCGCCACCAGCAGCGACCCGGCCACGGCGCCGACGGCGATGACGGCCACAGCGGCCCAGACCGGCAGCGAGCCCCACAGGCTGGCGCCGGCCTGCAACGTCGTCGCGACGATGTTCGCGCCCGCGAAGATGACGAAGAGATCGAGCGGCGACTGCGTGCGATCGCCGGGCGGGACGGGCCGGATGTCGGCTGCCTGCATCGTCCCCACAGCCTAAACCAGAACGGCGATCGGGCGGCGCGGTATCTCTGGAATACGCACGCGCCCGGGGTGCGGTTCCGGCGGTCGCACAACATTTTTTGCGCCGCCGATCGTCCTTGACTCGCGCCGGCCGCGGCCGCATCGTGGCCTGAAGGACCGCGCCCGCGCGCGGCGAGGAGTGCGTGTGACGAGACGACGAAAGCTGAACGTGATGATGCCGCTCGTGAGCTTCGTGGCGTGCGTCGTGAGCGCCTACACCACGCAGCAGGGCATGGCCACGGCCACGTCGGACCTGTTCGTGTCGGCCGGCGTGGCCCTCGCGGGCGGGTTCTTCCTGTTCGTGTTCTCGCTGTTCCTCATGTGGCGCTTCCCGTACGCCGACACGAACCGACAGATCGGCTACGGCGTCGTCACGGTGGTGGTGCTGGCCCTCGCGTTCGGCTTCTCCACCCAGTGGAGCGTGATCGCGATGGGCGGCAAGGACGCGCTGAGCATCCATATGCAGCGGGTCCTGGAGCAGGCTGACGCGCAGGCGCTGACGCTCCTGCGCCAGGCGGCCACCGAGGCGAACCTGGCGCCGCAGCTCGACGGCCTGGCCCGGCAGTACGAGAGCCTGGCGTCGCGCGAGACCGGCGGCGCCTTCTCGGGCCTGCAGGGCGAGGGCACCGTGGTGGCGACGCTGCGCAACATGTCCCAGATGTTCGGCAACCTGAGCCGGACCGTGAAGGGCGTGGACACGGACAACAAGGCGCTCTACGACCGGTACAAGGAGCTGTCGGCCGAGGCGCGCAAGGTGGCGTCCGAGACCGAGCAGGCCGACGTGCGCGAGGTGGAGAAGATCCGCCGCAACAACCTGGCGTTCAGCCGCATCCTCGGCGACATCAACGAGGTCATGACCCGCATGCGCGAGTCGTCCTCGGCCGCCTACGTGCGCGTGGTGAATCAGAACCTCGGATCGATGACGACCACCGGGAACGCGGCCGACTCGCCCGCGCAGCGCGAAGCCCTGGTCCGCCTCGAGAGCCTCAAGGAGGCGGCGGTGAAGGTGGTGGCCCAGATCTCGGGCGGCCGGCGCCCGGAGGACGACACGGCGATCCAGGCGTTCACCATGATCCCCGCGGCGCGGGCCGTGTGGGTGTACGCGGGTGACGTGTTCTACGCCTGGGCCGGCGGCGTCGCGATCGACGCCATTCCCACGATCTTCGTGATCCTGCTGACGCTGGGCCGGCCCGAGGAGGAGGAGGAGGAGCGCGACGACGAGCGCCGCCGCGCGGCGCGTCCCGTGCCGGCGCCCGGGGCGCCGAGAGCCGTGGC
>CAYNDV010000054.1:0-27260 GCA_964396055.1 uncultured Vicinamibacterales bacterium
GCCGGCCGGCCGCCACCGAGGCCCGCTGGGCCTCGATCGAGGCGATCATCGCGGCCATGACCGACCGCGGCCTGGTGAACACGCGATCGTTGATCCGCTGCAGCAGGTACTCGCGGCGGCTCCCGCTCCCCGCCTCGACGACGTACGTGTGCTGGTTGATGTTGCCCTTGTCGGGGAAGTCGTGCACTTCCACCGGGCGGGCCAGGCTGAAGTGCGACGCGAGGCGGCTGGCCTGGGCGAGGGGATACTCCTCGTTGTGGGTCAGCACCTTGGTGACGCGCCTCGGCTCCCGCGTGCCGCCGCGGTGTGCGCCGCTGTCGTCGATCCGGACACCCTCGGTCATCGTGCGGTCAGCCCTCCGCAGCCGGTCATCAGTGTAGCCGAAATGGTTGCCCGGCCCGGCGTCTTGCGGCTACGCTGGGCCAGCAGGGAGGAGCCATGGCCATCACGAGGGCCCTCGTCACCGCCGCCAACCCGCAGCAGCGCACGCTGCCGCTGCAGACGCTGATGGACCAGCACGGCGAGCCGAAGTCGGCGCTGCGCATCATCCTCGAGGAAGCCGCCGGCGCGGGTGTCGACGAGTTCTGCGTGGTGGTGTGCCCCGGCGACGAAACCGCCTACGCCCAGGCCTGCGGCCCCCTGCGCCCCCAGGTGCGTTTCATGACCCAGCCGCAGCCCCGCGGCTACGGGCACGCAATCCTGTGCGGCCGCGAATTCGTCGGGCACGCGCCGTTCCTGCACCTCGTTGGCGATCACCTGCCTGTCGCGTCATCGTCGGTCAGCTGCGCGCGGCAGCTGGTCGACATCGCCACGGCGGAGAACGCACCGGTGTCGGCGGTGCAGCCCACCCGCGAGAGCCACCTCACAGCCTACGGCGCCGTGGGCGGCCGACTCGTCGGCGGCGATCGGCCCGTGTACGAGATCGACACGGTGCTCGAGAAGCCGACGCCGACCGTGGCGGAGCAGCAGTTGATCGTCCCGGGCCTGCGCGCCGGGTTCTACCTGTGCTTCTTCGGGATGCACGTCCTGGGTCCGGACGTGCTCGACCTGCTGGAGCAGCAGGGCGCGGACCAGCCCGATCGTCCCCTCGGGCTCTCGCCGGCGCTCCACCTGCTGGCGTCGCGACGGCGGTACCTCGCGATTTCGATCGCCGGCCGCCGCTTCGACATCGGCGCGCCGTACGGCCTCCTGTTCGCCCAGCTGGCCATCTCGCTGGCCGGTCGCGATCGCGACCGCGTGCTCACCCAGCTGGTCGAACTGCTCGCCGTCCGCCAGGACTGATCATGGCGCCGCACGTGATCGACCTCATCGACGCCTCCGACGCCGGCACCCGCGACCAGCCGATCGATCGATGGTGCCACGACCGATCGGCGGCCGAGCTGCTGGACGCCTGCGCGGCGCTCGACGCCTACCGGCGCCGCGAGACGAACCTGTACCGGCGCGTGCGCGCCTTGTTCTTCCTTGCGGCCATCCACCGCTATCACCTGCCGGCGCGCCCGGAGTTCCCGCGACTCGGCCGGGTGCCCTACGACGGCTTTCATCTCGTGCTGGACCGGCGGTTCGAAGAAGCGCTCGCCGTGTTCGGCGCCTCCCAGACGGCGGCCGGGCCGAGCGAGACCCTGTCGAGCGCGTGTGCCGCCGCGTACCACGCCCTGGGGTTCCAGACACTCGCCGACCAGGTCCGCCGCACGGTGCGCTCGACCCGCGGCAACGCGTGGATGTTCCGCCTCGGCCACCCGCTCGACCAGCCGCTGCGCATACGCCGCGACCTGCTGGTGCGCGACCCGGCCGCCGGCGCCTACCCGCTGCTGCGGGAACGCACGCCGGTGCGGATGGACCTCACCCACTGCGGCTGGAGCGACATCTTCTTCCTCGGCATGGACTACCCCGAGGGCGCGCGGGTGCTCAACGTCTCGATCGACCTCGGCGTCCGGGGCCGCGATCCGGCGCCGCAGCCGCCCATCGAGGCCTACGTCCGCGTCATCGAAGAGCCGGTCATCCGCCTCGCCAGCGTCGACCTCGAGGCCACCGCGCGCATCGAGACCCTGGACGATGTCTTCGACTTCGGCCGCGATTACCTCGGCCTGCTGCGCGCCGCGGTGATCGCCGCCGGTCTCGTGCCGCCGGGCATCGAGCGGTCGGGCGCGCGGCTGGCGGATCTGCTCGCCTCGATCTGCGGCCCCGGGCGGGGGTTCGAACTCGTCAGCCACGTCAACCGGATCCCCAAGGGCTCGCGCCTGGCCGTCTCCACCAACCTGCTGGGCGCCCTGATCGGCGTGCTGATGCGGGCCACGGGCCAGATCGCGTCGCTCGAGGGCCCCATGGAGGAGCCCGAGCGGCGGATGGTCGCGGCCCGCGCGATTCTCGGCGAATGGCTCGGCGGCTCCGGCGGCGGCTGGCAGGACTCCGGGGGCCTGTGGCCCGGCATCAAGCTGATCGAGGGCGTGCCGGCCGACGCGGGCGATCCGGAGTTCGGCATCAGCCGCGGACGCCTGCTGCCGCGGCACACCCTGCTCGGCCTGGACCGGATTCCCGCGGCCGCCCGCCAGCGTCTGCAGGACTCCCTCGTCCTCGTGCACGGCGGCATGGCCCAGAATGTCGGCCCCATCCTCGAAATGGTGACCGAGAAGTACCTGCTGCGCAGCGAAGCCGAGTGGACGGGCCGCCAGCAGGCCGTGGCCACGCTCGACCACATCCTCGCCCTGCTCGCGTCCGGCGACATCCGGGCTCTGGGCGCGGCGCTCACGGCCAATTTCTTCGGGCCGCTGCAGACGATCATCCCGTGGGTGAGCAACCGGTACACCGAGCAGATCATCGCCCGCGCGCAGACCGCCTTCGGGGAGGACTTCTGGGGCTTCTGGATGCTCGGCGGCATGTCCGGCGGCGGCATGGGTTTCGTCTTCGCGCCCCACCGCCGCGCCGAAGGCCAGGCGGCGCTGGCTGAGATCATGCTCGGGACGAAACGGGAACTCGACACGGCGCTGCCTTTCGCGATGGACCCGGTCGTCTACGACTTCGCGATCAACGAGCGGGGTTCGGTGTGCACGCGGCTCACGGGCGGCGACGCCCTGCTCCCGGTCGGCTACTACCAGCACGCCGTGCCGGGCTTCCTGCGGCGCGAGGCGCGCGACCTGTCGCCGCGCGAGCGGGCGGATCTCCAGCAGTTCACCCGGGCGGCCCGCGCCACACCGGCGTTCGCCGCCGCCCTGCCGACGCTGCTCGACCACCTGCTGCCGACCGACGCGGCAGGAGGCGCATCGGGCCGTGTGCTCGACGACCTCCTCGCCGAGCACGGCTTCGACCGCGCCCAGCACGAGCAGATCCGGTCGGACCTGCGGGCCGGCCGGATCGGCCTCGCGATGAACCGCCTGCCCACCACCACCCGCATCGACGATGTGGCGCCGACCGACCTGCTCGATGCGGACGGCCGCCTGGGCGGCCACGCGCCCGAGCCCGGCTGGCGCGAGGTGGGCGAGGCCGCCCTGCGTCGGGGCGACGTCGCCGTGGTCTCGCTGGCCGCGGGCGTCGGCAGCCGCTGGACGCAGGGCGCGGGTGTCGTCAAGGCGCTGCACCCGTTCGCGAAGCTCGGCGGGCTGCACCGCAGCTTCGCCGACGTGCACCTCGCGAAGACCCGGAGAACCGCGGAGACCTGCGGCGTCGACGTCCCCCACGTCTTCACGACGAGTTACCTCACCCACGCGCCCATCGCGCAGTACCTGCGTACGGTCTGCGGCGCCGATGTCGACCGCACGGTGTTCGTCTCGCCGGGCCGGTCGATCGGCCTGCGCCTGGTGCCCACCGTGCGCGACCTGCACTTCGCCTGGGAAGAGACCGCGCAGCAGCGGCTCGACGAGCAGAAGCAGAAGGTGCTCGACAGCGTGCGCAGCGCGCTGACGGCGTGGGCGCGTGCCGCCGGCGAGGCGACCGACTACACCGACAACGTGCCCGGCCAGTGCCTGCATCCGGTCGGGCACTGGTTCGAGGTGCCGAACCTCCTGAAGAACGGCACGCTCGCCCGCATCCTCGAACGGCATCCCGGGATCCGGACGCTGCTCGTCCACAACATCGACACCCTCGGCGCCACGATCGATCCGCTGCTGCTGGGCTGGTTCCAGACGACCGGCGCCACGTTCGGCTGGGAAGTCATGGCGCGCCGCATCGAGGACCACGGCGGCGGCCTCGCTCGCGTGGATGGCCGGGTGCGCCTGGTCGAGGGCCTGGCGCTGCCGCGCGAGGAGGACGAGTTCGCGCTGACGTTCTACAACTCGAACACCTGCTGGATCGACGTCGATCGCCTGCTCGACCTCTTCGGCCTGTCACGCGGCGATCTGACCGACACCGAGCGCACCGCGACCGCCGTGCGCGCGATGGCCGCGCGGGTGCCGACCTACGTGACCCTCAAGGACGTCAAGAAACGGTGGGGCCACGGGCAGGAAGACGTCTTCCCGGTGGCGCAGTTCGAAAAACTGTGGGGCGACATGACGGGGCTGCCCGACGTCCGCAGCGTCTTCGCGGCCGTGCCGCGGTCGCGCGGGCAGCAGCTCAAGGACCAGGCCCAGCTCGACGCCTGGGTGCGCGACGGCTCGGCCGCCTTCATCGACACGCTCTGTCGCTGGTGACGGCCCCGCGGGGGACCGCCGGCCCTGCCGGTGTCAGTCCGCCAGCGTCGGCACGTCCACCCAGCGGCGTTCGCGGCTGGCGTCGAGCCCCAGTTCTGCCAGTTGCACACCGCGGGCGCCCGCCATCAGGTCCCAGGGGAACGGCGAGCCGTCCCCGACGTGGGCCAGGAACTTCTCCCACTGCATGCGGAACGCATTGCCGGGCGCCTCGCGTTCGGGTACGGGCAGCCAGTCCGCACGGTAGTCGAGAGGAACGTCGATGTCGGGATTCCACACGGGCCTGGGCGTCGCGGGTGCCGGCTGGATCCAGCAGCGCCGCAGGCCGGCCACGGCCGTACCTTCCGTGCCGTCGATCTGGATGGTCAGCAGGTCGTCGCGCCTCACACGGACGCACCACGACGAGTTGAACTGCGCGGTGGCGCCGTTCGCCAGCTCGAACACGGCATACGCCGCATCGTCGGCATCGGCGTCGTACGGGCGCCCGCGCTCGTCCCACCGCCGCGGGATGTGCGTGACGGCGCGACACGCCACGGACCGGACGCCGCCGCCCAGGTCGTCGAGGATGTAGCGCCAGTGCGCGAACATGTCCCGGACGATCCCGCCGCCTTCGGCCAGCCGGTAGTTCCACGAGGGACGCTGGGCGGGGGTGCGGTCGCCCTCGAACACCCAGTAGCCGAACTCGCCCCGGATCGACAGGATGCGGCCGAAGAACCCGGCGTCGCGCAGCTCGCGCAGGCGCGCGATGCCCGGCAGCCAGAGCTTGTCCTGCACGACGCCGTGTCTGACGCCCGCCGCCCGGGCCCGGCGAGCCAGGTCGATCGCATCCTCGAGCGATCCGGCTGACGGCTTCTCACAGTAGACGTGCTTGCCGGCGGCCAGGGCGCGCCGCACGGCGTCGGCGCGCCGGTCGGTGGTCTGGGCGTCAAAGTAGACGGCGGCGTCGGCGCGGCCGAGCGCGGCATCGAGATCGGTGGTCCAGGAGCACCCGCCGACCCGCGCCGCCAGCGCCTCGAGCCGGCCGGCGTCGCGGCCGACCAGAATCGGCTCAGGAATCAGGCGTGTTCCGTCGGCCAGCCGCACCCCGCCCTCGTCGCGAATCGGCACGATCGACCGGAGCAGGTGCTGGTTGGTGCCCATGCGTCCGGTGACGCCATTCATGATGATGCCGATTCGTCGCGTGGCAGCAGGTGCAGGCACGGGAGAGACTCCTTGATCGAGCGAGGGATCGTCGTTGCCCGGCATTCTATCTCGTCCGGCCGGGCCGGCTTTCGGCGCGTGTGCGACCGCGCTGCCGGGCCCGGGACGCGACCGCCTCGAGGATTGCCGACGCCGGCTCGAGACAACGGGTGAGGGCCTCGTCGAGCTGGCTCTTCAGGCGGCCCACCGCGGCCTCGTCCAACGCCCGCACCCCGGGGCTGCGCTTGTAGAGGATGTCGTGCTCGACTTCCGACCACGCGTTGTAGAGGGCCGAGGTCAGCTGGATCTCGCACTTCAGGCCCGCGAACCGGCGGTACTCGTTGAGCGCCAGCCGGCGGCGGCCGAGCTGCGCCAGCACGTGGGTGGCGCGGTATCCGCTGTCGCGCCAGTGTTCCTCGCGCCTGAGGCGCGAGCGCGTCAGGGCCCGCGTCAGCCGCGGCAGGAACCGCCGCTTGTCGCTCTCGAGGTAGAACACGATGCGGATGCCGGCCACGTCCTCGACGTCGGCCAGGCACTGGTAGGTCTTGCCCTTCGGCGCATTCCGCGCCACCTTCTCGCGGATGCTGTCGAGCGACTTGATGCGCCACGACAGCTGGTACTTGAATCCCCCCTCGACCAGCACACTGACCAGCAGGTTCCGGAGCGCCGCGCAGAAGTCGTGGTACACGAGTTCCTGCTCGAGGTACTCCCGGACGATGCGCCGCAGGTTCGACCGCGCCACGTGTGACGGCATCGGCAGTCCTCCAAGGCTCCACGACCGCGTGCGTCCCCGCCGGGCGGCGCCCGGCGGCCCCTGCACGGGACCGGCGGCCCGGGCCCGGGCATCCTCAGGGGCCATTGTATCCGCCCGACTCCGGCCGGGCACCTGTTGCCGGCCGTGGCGTTTACCGCTAAGGTGCATCTGCGTGCGGGGAGGACTTATGCGATCGATGCGGCTGCGTGCGTGGTGCGTCCTGTGGTGTCTGGTTCTGGTGCCGGCGGCGGCGGGCGCCGCGCCAGGCACGGCGACGGTCCGCACCGTCACGAAGGTGATGCGGACCTATCCGTTCTCCGATCCCAACCCGATTCCGGTGGTGGAGCGCATCTACCCGTACTACCGGTTCGACGGGTACACGGACACGCCCGTCGATCGCGAGTGGACCGTCGTCGAACTGGAGAACGACTACCTGCGGGTAACGGTGCTGCCGGAGATCGGCGGCAAGATCTGGAGCGCCGTCGAGAAGTCCACCGGCCGTGAGTTCCTGTACGGCAACGGGGTGGTCAAGTTCCGTGACATCGCCATGCGGGGGCCGTGGACCAGCGGCGGCATCGAAGCGAACTACGGCATCATCGGCCACACGCCCAACTGCGCCACGCCGGTGGACTACGAGACCAGCACGGGCGCGTTCGGCGCCCGCGTGGTCATCGGCGTGCTGGACCTGCTCACCCGGACGCCGTGGCGCCTCGAGATCACGCTGCCGCCGGAGGCGGCGTACTTCACGACCCGGTCGTCCTGGTACAACGCCACGCCCCTCGAGCAGCCGTACTACACGTGGATGAATGCCGGCATCAAGTCCGCCGGCAACCTGGAGCTCATCTACCCGGGCACGCACCAGATCGGGCACGGCGGCGAGGTGGGGCCGTGGCCGCTCGACGCGAAGGGCCGCAATCTGGCGTTCTACGAACAGAACGACTTCGGCCCCTACAAGTCCTACCACGTGCTCGGGCGGCACACGGACTTCTTCGGCGCCTACTGGCACGACGACGACTTCGGGATGGGACGCTACGCGACGCGCGACGACAAGCTGGGCAAGAAGGCCTGGATCTGGGGGCTCTCGCGCCAGGGCATGATCTGGGAGACGCTGCTCACCGACACGAACGGGCAGTACGTCGAGGTGCAGTCCGGCCGCCTCTTCAACCAGGCCGCCGAGGCCAGCACGCAGACGCCGTTCAAGCACCGCGGGTTCGATCCGCACGCCTCCGATGCGTGGACGGAGTACTGGTTTCCCGTGAAGGGCACGGGGGGCTTCGTCGAGGCGCATCCGCGCGGCGTGCTCAACGTCATCGTCCCTGGCGCCCTGAGGCCCGGCGCGACGGCAGCCGCGCCGGCCGTGAAGGCTGCCGCGCTGGAACTCCGGCTCTTCGCGCTCGAACGCCTGGACGAGACGATCGAGGTCCTCGATGGTGACCGCGTGGTCTTCAGCGCCCGGCTGAACCTGGCCCCCGCCGCCACGTGGAGCCAGGTGATCGACCCGCCGGTTCCGGCCGATCGGCTGCGCGTGCGCGCCGGCCGGTGGCTCGACTACCGTCCGGCAGCCGACGACCGGCTGGCCCGGCCGCTCGAGTCGCCGAAGGACTTCGACTGGTCCTCGCCCCAGGGGCTGTGGCTCACGGGCAAGGAGTGGATCCGCCAGCGCGACTACGCCGCGGCGCAGGCGGCCCTGGACGCGTGCCTGAAGAAGGACCCGCACTACCTGCCGGCGCTGGCGGACCTCGCGCAGGTGCGGTACCGCGCCATGGACTACCAGGGCGCGTGGGACCTCGCGCGGCGCGGTCTCGCCATCGACACGTACGACCCGGCGTCGAACTACTACTACGGCCTCGCGTCGGTGCGCCTGGACAGGCCCACGGATGCGCTCGACGGGTTCGAGGTCGCCGCGTCGTCGCCGGCGTTCCGTTCTGCGGCCTTGACGGAGATCGCGAAGGTTCATCTCCGCCGTGGTGACGCGGACGCGGCCGCCCGCTACGCGGACGGCGCCCTGCGGACCAACGCCGACAATCTCGAGGCGCTCCAACTGGCGGTCGTCGTCGCCCGCCTGCTCGGCGCAGGCGGCGCGTCCGCGATCGATCGACTGGCCGCGCTGGTGCCCCTGAGCCATGCGGCCCGCTTCGAGCGCTACCTGGCGGCAAAGACCCCGGCCGCACGGGAGGCGTTTGTCGGCGGCATCCGCAACGAGATGCCGCACGAAACGTTCCTCGAACTGGCCGCGTGGTACCACGACCTGAATCGTCCCGCCGACGCTCGCGCGGTGCTCGAACTGGCGCCGCCCGGAACGGAGGTCCTCTACTGGCTGGCGTGGTTGCAGCATCAGGTCGGCGACCCCGGCGCAGCCGCGACGCTGCGGCGGGCGGAGGCGGCATCGCCCCGGCTCGTGTTCCCCTTCCGATCCGAGAGCGTGCCGGTGTTCGAGTGGGCTGCCCGCGAAACGGGCACGTGGCGGCCGACGTACTACCTTGCATTGATCCTCTGGAGCCATGGTGAGGTGAACCGTGCGCGGCTGCTGCTGGACTCGTGCGGGACGACGCCCGACTTCGCGCCGTTCTACGCCGCCCGAGCGAAGGTGTTCGAGACGTCGGCGCCGGACCGGGCCCTGGCCGACCTGCGGCGCGCCGCGGAGATGGATCCAGGCGAGTGGCGGTTCGGCAAGGCGCTGACGGAACGGTACCTCCGCGATCGCGCCGTTGGTCCGGCACTGGAGACGGCCGGACGCTACGCGGCGGCGTTCCCCGCGAACTACATCCTGGGCATGCTTCACGCGCGCACGCTGCTGCTGAGCGGGCGCGTGGCTGACGCGGCTGCGCTGCTGGGTCGCCTGCAGGTGCTGCCGTTCGAGGGGTCTACCGACGGGCGGCGGCTCTACCGCGAGGCGCAGCTGCTGCTGGCGGCCGAAGCGTTCAGCGCGGGCGACCGTGCCGCGGCGGCGAAGCACATCGCGGCGGCTCGCGAGTGGCCCGAGCACCTGGGCGCCGGGAGGCCGTACGCGGACGACGTCGACGAGCGCCTCGAGGACTGGATGGCCGCGCAGGTGCTGCAGCGTGAGGGGAAGGCCCAGGAGGCGCGCGCCCTGCTGGAGCGGCTGGCGGCTTCGAGGCTGCCTGCCGCCTCGGCCGGAGGGTTGTTGAAGTCCATGACGCTCTCGGCACTGGGGCAGGCGGCCGAGGCCGCCCGGGCGCTCGAGGCGTGGGCGGGGGCGCAGGCGCAGCCATCCACAGCGGCGTGGGGCCGCGCGCTGGCCGAAGGTCGCTCGACTGTGCTGCCGCCTGACGCGCCGCTCGACGAGGAGCTCCGGGCCCTGGCGGCGTGGATACGCGCCGGACACCGGCGCTGACCACTCTGCGTCCGACGTGGCGTCCGGCTTCAGCCGGACGTGTCCTTCGTGGCGTCCGGCTTCGCTCGACTTCGCTCGGGACAGGTCAGCCGGACGTGCGCCGCCATTTGACAGCAGCCGCCGTCGGCCACGACACTGAGGCATCGTGCCCGAGTTCACGCCCCTTCAGTGGGCGCTCGCCCTGCTGGCCGCGTATTTCAGCGGCGTTTCGAAGGCCGGCCTCACCGGCGTCGGCATGCTCGGCGTCACGTTCATGGCCGCCGCCATCCCCGGCCGCGCTTCCACGGGCGTCGTCCTGCCGCTGCTCATCTTCGCCGACGTCATCGCCGCATCGGCCTTCCGCGAACACGTGCATTGGGCGCAGATCCGGCGGCTCGCCTGGCCGATCTGCGCCGGGGTGGTCGCGGGATGGGGCCTGCTGATGGTCATTCCCGACGCCGGGTTCCGACCGATCATCGGGACCATGGTGCTCGTCATGCTCGTGCTGCAGGTCGTACGCCAGTGGTTCCCGCGGTTCGACGCGGCACTGCCGCATTCGCCGGCGTTCGCGTGGACGGCCGGCCTGCTGGCAGGCGCCGCCACGATGGTGGCCAACGCCGCGGGGCCGATTGCCTCCACCTACCTGATCATCCTGTCGTTCCCCAAACGCCAGTTCATCCACACGATGGCGTGGCTGTTCCTCTTCGTGAACCTGTTCAAGGTCCCCTTCGGCGTCCACCTGGGGCTCATCAACGTGGGATCGCTCGCGCTGAATGCCGCGCTCGTGCCGGCGGTGGTCGCGGGGCTCTGGTCGGGCCGCCACCTGGCGGAAGCCATCCCGGCACAGACTTTCCAGAACCTGATCCTGGCCCTCTCGGCCCTCAGCGCGGTCTGGCTGCTGATGGGCTGACCGCCGCAGGGATTGTGTTCAGATCCGGTGGACGCCGGGCCGACTGTCACTTTCAACAGGTTGAACGGCCCTGAACAGGGGGCTATTCTGCGCTCCGGTGGACCCTGCCGCGCCGGTGGGATCCGTAACGTCGACTTGCCGACGGAGGCCGTTCATGCAGTCCAAGTTGCCGATGCCCACGACGCCCTTGCCCGAGCTCGAATCCCCGGGCACCCTCCCGGCGGGTCTCGACCGCCGGTCGTTCATGATGCGGAGCGCCGTCGTGGGAGCGGCGGCGGTGCTGTCGAGCTGCGCGCCCGAGAAGAAGGAGCCGGCACAGGCGCCAGTCGCCGAGGCCGCGAAACCGGCGGCGGGGAAGCTGTCGCCCGATCTCGATGTCGTCAAGAAGGCCAAGGCGCCCATCATGACGACCATCGACGAGTTCTACAAGGTGGGCCCCGGCCCCTCGAGTTCCCACACGATCGGGCCGATGCGGATCACCTACGACTTCTACCAGCGCTGCACGAAGCTGCCGGCGGACCAGCTGGCGAAGGCCACGGCGCTTCGCGTGCACCTGTTCGGCAGCCTCAGCGCGACGGGCCAGGGTCACGGCACGGAGCGCGCGGCGCTGGCGGGTATCATCGGCAAGGAACCGGCCACGATCGATCCGCTGTTCCTCGACGAGCTGCGCGACAAGCCGGACCAGGTGTTCCCGGTGAAGCTCGGGTCAACCACCTTCAACGTGTCCTTGAAGGACATCATCTACGACGCGCCGAAGGGCGACTTCCCGCACGCCAACACGATGACGTGCAAACTCATGGCGGGTGACACGGTTCTGCTCGAGCAGGAGTACTACTCGGTAGGCGGCGGGTTCATCGAGTGGAAGGGGTACGAGCCGCCCAAGAAGGGCCAGCCGAAGTACCCGTACTCGACGATGAAGGAACTGCTGGCCCACGCCGAGCAGAACAAGCTGACGATCGCGCAGGTGGCGATGGCCAACGAGGTCGCGGTGTCCGGCAAACCGGAAGCCGAGGTCAACGCGTTCGTCGACAAGATCACCACGGCGATGGTGAACATCGTCAAGACCGGGCTGTCGATGCCGGAAAGCGTGCTGCCGGGGCCGATCAAGCTGAAGACCAAGGCCGGCGAGGTGTACAAGCGCGCCATGGACGACAAGTGGGAACGGCAGCGCGGCGTCGGCGTGGTGGCCGCCTACGCGCTGGCGGGCTCGGAGGAGAACGCCCGGGGACACCTGGTGGTGACCGCGCCGACGGGCGGCTCGGCGGGGGTCATGCCCGCGCTGGTGTACTCGGTCGGCGAGGGCGGCCGCAAGCTGCCGCAGGCGAAGATCCGCGAGGGCATGCTGGCCGCGGCGGTGATCGGCTATCTGTGCAAGCACAACGCCACGCTCGCCGGCGCTGAAGGCGGGTGCCAGGCGGAAATCGGTGTGGCGTCCGCCATGGGTGCCGCGTTCCTGTCGCAGGCCCACGACTTCGCCCCGCAGGTCGTCGCCAACGCCGCCGAATCGGCGCTGGAGCACCACCTGGGCATGACGTGCGACCCGGTGGCCGGCTACGTGCAGCTGCCCTGCATCGAACGCTGCTCGTACGGCGCGGTGAAGGCCTGGATCGGGTTCCTGATCGCCAGCAACGAGATCCCGACCAACCGCCGCGTCGATTTCGACACGACCGTGGAGGCCATGGCGCTGACGGCCAAGGAGATGAACTCGAAGTACAAGGAGACGTCGGAAGGCGGCCTGGCCGTTTCGGTCGTCCTCTGCTAGCGTTCGTTCGCGGCGGCCGGGTATCGGCCGGATGCAGGAGTGTCGCATGAGCAACGGTGTCAGGACGGCCGTCGTCGCGTGGCTGGTCACGGCTGTGTACTATTTCTATCAGTACACGCTCCGCTCGGCGCCGGCCGTCATGATGCCGCAGCTCTCGGACGCCTTCGGCCTCACCACCATGGGCGTCGCATCCATGGTGGGGCTGTTCTACTGGGGGTACTCGCCGTTCAGCCTGATTGCCGGGGCGGCGATGGACGGCCTCGGCCCACGGCGCGTGGTGCCTGTCGGCGCCGCGGCCGTGGGCGTCGGGGCCCTGCTGTTCGCGACGGGCGACCAGCACCTGGCCAGCCTGGGACGTTTCCTGCAGGGGGCCGGCGGGGTCTTTGCCCTGGTCGGGGCCATCTACATCGCGGCCAGCAACTTCCCCGCGTCACGGGCCGCCACGCTCATCGGCGCCACGCAGATGTTCGGCATGGCGGGCGGGTCGGCCGGGCAGTTCGTCGTGGGTCCCATCATCGCCTCTGGCGTGTCGTGGACCACGTTCTGGATCGGGATGGGGCTCGCCGGCCTCGTGGTCAGTGCGCTGCTCTACTACCTCATCCCCGCGCCGGAACCCGCCGCCGCCAGGCCGGGCTGGCTGACGACGGCTGCCCGGGGCCTGGGCATCGTGTTCCGCAACCCGCAGTCGATCCTGTGCGGGATGATCGCGGGGCTGCTGTTCATTCCGACGACGATCTTCGACATGATCTGGGGCGTCCGTTATCTGCAGGAGGCCCACGGCTTTGCGTACGCCGAGGCAGTGCTGCGCTCGTCGCTGGTGCCGTTCGGCTGGATCCTCGGTTGTCCCCTGCTCGGCATGCTGTCGGACCGGATTGGCCGCCGCAAGCCGGTCATCATCGGCAGCGCCGCCGTTCTGCTGGTGTGCCTGGCGTGGATCCTGTACGGCGTGCCGGACGTCATGCCGCCCTACGTGATTGGCCTGGTGGCCGGGTTCGCCTCGGGCGCCGCCATGCTCCCCTACACCATCATCAAGGAAGCCAACCCGCCATCGGTGAGCGGCTCCGCCACGGGCGTCGTGAACTTCCTCAACTTCACGTTCAGCGCCCTGCTGGGGCCGGTCTTCGGGTGGATCCTGCTGACGGTCGCGGGCGGCGCCTCGTCGATGACGCTCGACACCTACCAGACAGCGTTCGAGCCGCTGCTGTACGGCGTCGGCGTGGCGGTCGTCCTCGCCCTGCTGCTGAAAGAAACCGGACCCGCCGCGCGTCAGGCCCGCCAGGGCTGATGCGGGCAGTCCGGACAGCCTGCAAGAAACGCCCGGGGTCGCCTGGAACTCCGTGCTCCTGCCGGTGTCCAACTACTCGAACCGATCGAGGCGGCAGATGCTCATCCCGGGTGACACCATGGCCGATGTCCCGTCCTGGCGCAGGGCCCGCGTGGCCGCTCTCGCCGTGACCGCCTGCCTTGTCCTGCCCCCCCTGCTCGTCGAGGCAATCCCGCAGCAGCCGCCCCCTGTCCCCTCAGCCATGCCGTCCGCGAGCCCTGCGGCCGACGAGGCCGCCTTCGCAGCGCTGGTCCGCCAATTCTACGACGGCGTCGCCCGCAAGGACATCGCGGCCGTCGAGGGAACGTGGCACACCCAGGCGCCGGCGCGGGCGCAGCGCAACATCCTGGTGATGGGCTTCGAGCTGCGGGACGAGACGCCTGCCGCGATCACCCTGAGCCGCATCTCGGCAGACGCCGGCGGCGGCCGCGTCCGCGCCGTCGTCGATGTGCGCGTGCGTACGATCAGGACCGGGCACACGCGCCAGCAGCGCCGGGTCCGCGACCTCACGTTCCTGCCCGAGGGCGGTGCCTGGAAGATCTGGAACGACGCCTCGGCGGGGCCCGAGCTCGCCAGGCGGCTGCTGGCGGTGTCGGGCGGCGAGCGGGAGGCGCTGCTGGCCGCCGAACCGGAGCTGGTCTCCGACGAGGCGCTGGAAGGCCTGACGCGCGAGATCGGAATCCTGCGCAACCAGGGCATGTCGCCGGGCCTCCTCGATGTGCTGACGCTGCAGCAGCGCCTGGCGCGCGCCGTCGGGAATACGGCGGTGCGGGCACGCAGCCTGCTCGACACGGGGTTGATCCATCAGATCAGCGGCGAGCACGAGATCGCGTCTCCAGCCTTCGCCGAAGCGCGTGAGGCGTTCCTCGAAGTCGGAGACGCGGAACAGGTGGCGGCCTGCGATGCCAACCTCGGCAACATCGAGTACCTCCTGCGCAACTACCAGAAGGCCTTCGATCACTACCAGCGGGCGCTGGGGGAATACGAGGCCCTCAAGGACGCACCGCGCGCCGCGAGCGTCCGCCACAGCCTCGGCAACGTGCACTACGTGCTCGGAGACTTCGAGCGGGCCATCGAGGCCTACCAGCAGAGCCTCGAGGTCTTCGACCGCACCAGCGACACGTATGCGGCGGCGCGCGTGGTCCAGGCGCTGGGACAGGTGCACAAGGAACTCGGCAACTACGCCACGGCCCTGGGCCTGTGGCGGCGCCATGTCGACCTGAGCCTGGCCATCCGCGACACGACGGGCGCGGCGGCGGCGTGGCGATCGATGGGCGACATCGAGCGCCTGCAGGGCGATTACGCCCGGGCGCTCGGGCACTTCACGCAGAGCCTCGCGCTGTGGGATACGACGCCGGATGTCGCCAATCGCGCCACCACACGGTTCGCCATCGGCCAGACGTACGCCGGCCAGCGCAGCTTCGCGCGCGCCATCGACTGGTATCAGCAGGCGCTGGCGCTCGACGAGAAGGCTGCCCTGGATGCGGCGGTCGCGCGGGATCTCGGCGGGCTGGCCGGCGCCCACCTGGCGCTCGACCAGCCGGACAAGGCCCTCGACGAATACCTCCGCAGCCTCGCGCTGCGCGAGAAGACAAACGACACCGCCGGCATCATGTGGACCCTGGCCCACATCGGCGTGCTGCACGCCCTGGAGGACCGGCATGCGGACGCGCTGGCGGCCTGGCAGCGCAGCCTCGAGATGGCTGAAGCGGCGCGCGACGCCGCCGCGATCGGCACCATCACCGCGCTGCGGGCGCGTTCGCTGCTGGAGTCGGGCGAGGCCGACGCCGGCCTGGCGGCGGCGCAGCGGGCCATCGAGATCGCCGCCGCCGCCGAGGACTTCGACGTGGTCTCCCACGCCCACGTCACCGTCGGTCGCGTGCACCGGCTGGGGGGCCGCATCGGCGAGGCAATCGGGGCCTTCGAGCGGGCCGTGGCCGCCGTCGAGCGGGTGCCGATCGAGCCGGGCGCCGAGACCTTCTTCAACGACCGTCGCAGCCCGTATCTCGCGATGGTCGACCTGCTGGTCGCGGAGACCCGGGGCGCCGACGCGTTCCTGTGGGCCGAACGCCTCCGCCAGCGCGCGCTGGCCGACCTGCTCGGCGCCGACGGCCTGATCGTCACGAAGGGCCTCCCGACGGCCGCGCGCGACGAGGAGCGTCGCCTCCTGCGGGAGGGCCGGGCCGCAGCCGTGCGGCTCCGGCGGGAACGCGCGCGCGAGCACCCCGATGCGGCCCGGCTCGCCGACGTGCGGGCAGAGGTCGTCCGGGTGCAGGCGGCCCGCGAGGCCGCCCGCGAGGCGGCCTACGCGGCGCAGCCGACGCTGAGGGCGCTGCGGGGCCGCCGCCCGCCCCGTGGCCTCGAGGATGCCGCGGCGGCGTTGCACGACGAGGTGTCCGCCCTGCTGTCGTTCGTCGTCTCGGAGAAACGCACGTGGGTGTTCGTCGTCGCGCGCGACGCGCAATCCGGCGCGCCGGCGCTGCGCCAGGTGGCCACGATCGAGACGAAGGCCGAGGACCTGGCCGGCACCGTCGAGGCGTTCGCCCGCGCGGTCGCGACCAACGCCGACGGCGTCAGCGAGGCGTCGCGGGCACTGCGGGCCCTGCTGATCGATCCCGTCGGCCCGGGCCTCGCCGGTCTGTCGCGCCTGATCGTCGTGCCGGACGCCTTCCTGTGGGGCGTGCCGTTCGAGGCGCTCCAGGATCAGAGCGGGCGCTTCCTGATCGAGGACACCAGCGTGTCATACGCCGTGTCGGCGTCGGCCCTCGCCACGATGACGGAGGTGGCCCCGCCCGCGCCGCCGCGGCGGTTCATCGTCGCGGCCGGGAGCCCCCAACTGCACGCGGCGGCGGAGGCCCGCCTGGCCCTGCTGCGCCCGCCATCCGCGAAGCCTGCGGACGGCGCGGCACGCGAGGTGCGTGCCGTTGCCGCCCTCGCGGGCCCGGCGGCCAGCCGCGTACTCGTCGGCGGCCAGGCGCGGGTCGCGGACGTGCGCGAGCAGGCGGCCACCGCCTCGATCCTGCACCTGGCTGCGCCGGCGATGATCAGCGGGGCGAGCCCGCTCTTCTCCGTCATCGCCCTCACTCCCGCCGGGGCTGACGACCGCAGCGAGGGCTTGGTCGAGGTGGCCGACCTGGTCGACTGGACGCTGCCGCTGGACGCCGCGGTCCTCTCGCGCGCCGAGACCGGCGCCGGGATCCTGTCGGGCGACGGGGTCGGTGGGCTGCATTGGGCGCTGTTCGTGGCGGGCACGCCAGCGCTGGTGGTCAACCGCTGGACGCTCGCGGACGCCACTGCGGCCGATCTCGTGGTCGGCCTCTACCGCTTACGGCTGGCGACGGTGGCGGGCCGGCCCGGCGGCCGCACGTGGGCCGAGGCCCTGCAACGCGCGGCCACGCGCCTGCTGGCGCAGCCCGCCACGCGCCATCCGTACTACTGGGCAGGCCTGCTCGTGCTCGGCCGCTGAGTCCGCGCGGTTGACACACGGTCCTGCGGGCAGGTAGCGTCTCCGGTTGGCTCACCGCCCGGTCATGCCGGGAGCGCGCCTGGAGACCCGTCCACCAGGGCGATCACGGCAAGGTGCGCTTCCGGAATATCATCGTCACGCCGGGGCGGTAACGGGCGCGCCGGTCGGGGGTCCATGGATTTCGTCGCGTCGGTTTTCGCGTCCGGCACCTTCGGGTTCGCGCTCGGCCTGACCGTGCTGGCGGGCCTCGCCACGGGCCTGGGCAGCGCCCTCGCCTTCTTCGCCCGGCGGTCGAACATCCGCCTGCTGGCCCAGTCGCTCGCCTTCTCCGCGGGCGTGATGCTCTACGTCTCGTTCGTCGAGATCCTGCCGGAAGCCACCAGCACGCTCGCGCGGCACTTCAGCGCGTCGACGGCGGGGTGGCTGGCCAACCTGGGATTCTTCGGCGGCATCGCGGCGATGGCTCTCGTCGACTGGCTGGTGCCCAGCGCGGAGAACCCGCACGAACTGCGCGACGATGACGACCTCCGGATGCTCAAGGCCGGGGCGCCGCCGCTGGCCGTGGACGGCGGCGGCCAGGGACGCCTGCGGCGCCTCGGGCTGTTCACGGCGCTGGCCATCGCCATCCACAACTTCCCCGAGGGCATGGCGACGTTCCTGGCCGCCCTGGACGATCCGAAGGCCGGGGTGGCGATCGCGATCGCGGTCGCGCTGCACAACATCCCGGAGGGCATCAGTGTGTCGGTGCCCTTGTTCTACGCGACCGGCCGGCGCGGCACGGCGTTCTGCCTGTCATTCCTCTCGGGCCTCGCCGAGCCGCTGGGCGGCATCGTGGCGGGCCTGGCGCTCGACTGGATCCTGCCGCCCGACGCGAAGGGGCTGGTGTTCGCCTCGGTCGCGGGCATCATGGTCTACATCTCGATCGACGAACTCCTCCCCACGGCCCACCGCTACGGCCACAGCCACGAGGTGCTGGCCGGCATCGCCGCGGGCATGGCCCTGATGGCGGTCAGCCTGCTGCTGCTGTAGCCCGCCCCGCGGGTCGTCGCGCGGGCTCGTGCTAAAATGCCAACGCCCCGGTGGGGCGTCTGCCAAGGAGTGGATGCCGTTGACGCACAAGTGCGCCTGGTGCGGGAAAGTCCTGCGTGAAGGTGGAGCCGATGCGCCGGTCACGCACGGGATCTGTCCGGAGTGCGTGCACTACTTCGACTTCGGGCGTGCTGAAACGCTGCAGGCTTTCCTCGACAAGCTCGAACCCCCGGTGCTGCTGGTGGACGGCGACGGCGTCGTGGTGACGGCCAACCTCACGGCATTCGCCGCCGTGGGCAAGGACGCGGAGAGCGGCCGGAATCTCCGCGGCGGTGATTTCATGGAATGCGCCTACGCCCGCCTCCCCGGGGGCTGCGGCCACACAGACCACTGCCCGGCCTGTACCATCCGCAACACGGTCATGGCGACGCACGCCGACGGCCGCAGCCGCCGGCATGTCGAAGCCTTCCAGCAGATCGTGACGGATTCGGGTCCCGCACGGATGCGGTTCCTGATCACGACCGAGAAGCAGGGCCAGTTGGTGCTGCTGAAGATCGACGAGATGGGACCGGCGTGAGAGGGGGCCGGCGGCGGCGGAGTTAAACCGGCGGCAGGACCGGACGGGGGCAGAAAGAGCGCGGGGCGGCCGGTCGAACGACCAGCCGCCCCGTCGTGCCCTCGGAAAGCGTTAGAACCGGATGGTCAGGCCGCCCAGGAACTCGAGCTGATTCGAGTACTGCGCGTCGCCGACGACGTAGCAACCCCACCACGGATCGCACCACCAGCCTTCGGCGTCGGACTTGATGTAGGTGGGCGTCCACTGGATCCCCGCCTTCACCGCCACCCGCGGCGATGCGTTGATCTTCACGCCGCCGCCCCACGTCGTCGAGAACTGCGAGTTGCCGCCCAGCGTCTTCTGCTGGTTGCCGGCGCCCGTGAACGACACCTCGCCGTAGTTCGTCAGACCCGCGCCGCCCATGATATAGGGCTGCACGACGTTGGCCGGATCGCCGAAGTAGTAGGCGCCGTAGAAGTGGTAGCCGTCGATGTTGATATCACCCAGGGTATCGATGGCGTTGCCCGACACCTCGAGGGTGGTCGCCTGCCGGCGCCACAGGAATCCGAGTTCGGCGTTGGGCGTGACGAAGAAGCCGATCGACGCGCCGAACATGGCCGAGTCTTTCGGCTCGATGGCGTCGTACACTTTGCCGTTGCCGGCCAGGTACGGATCGCCCGTAACACCGTCGGACATCGACCAGCCGAACAGGCCCGTCACCTCGACCTTGGGCGACTGGGCGTACGCCGCTGAGGCGGCGGTGAGCACGATGAGAGCACTCAGAAGCAGTTTCTTGAGCATCAACGACTCCATTCACGAAAAAGGAATACATCCAGCCTGGGCCACGCTCCGCACGGCCCACGTTGGCAGGCAGGCAGCCGGGGAACTAGCAGGCAGTTACTCTTCTATAGTGACGCGAAAGAGGCGGCCTCGGTTTCGAATATCTCGTCCCGCACGAAAATCTGTCACTTCTGACAGGTGCAGACGGATCGCCGCTTCTCCTCACCCCCGACGCGGTCGTGACCGGTCCGTCGTCACGAGGTCGTCGTCTCGGGTGCCGGTACAGGCGCCCGACGACGGATTCTGAGCAGGCTGGCCAGGTCGCTCGGGCGCCAGGCACGCAGGCCGTCGAAGTACGAGTAGATGATGGGCGTGACCAGCAGCGTCAGCAGCAGGCACAGCAGCTGGCCCCCGATGATCGTCACGGCCATCGACGCGCGCGAGCCCGATCCCGCGCCGCGTCCGAAGGCAATCGGCAGCATGCCGGCCACGATGGCGATGGTCGTCATCAGGATGGGCCGCAGGCGCACGTGGCTCGCCTGCACGAGGGCCGTGTGGCGCTCGAGCCCCTCGGCCCGCAGCGTGTTGGTGTAGTCCACCTGGAGGATCGAGTTCTTCTTGACGATGCCGAACAGCATCATCAGCCCGATGGCGCTGTAGACGTTGACCGTCATGCCGAAGGCCATCAGGGCCAGCAGCCCGGCCGGCAGGCTGAGCGGCAGAGCCGTCATGATCGTGAGCGGGTGGATGAACGAGTTGAACTGCGACGCCAGCACCATGTAGATGAAGATCACCGACAGGACGATCGCGAGGGTGAAGTCGCTCTGCGCTTCTTCGAGCGTCCGCGCGCTGCCGCCGAAGGTCACCTGGTAGCCGGCCTTCAGCCCGACTTCCCCCACTTTCACGCGCGCGGCGGCCAGGGCCGCCCCGAGCGTCGTGCGCTCGCGGTCGATGCTCGCGTTCACCGTGTACTGCCGCATGCGGTTGTACCGATCGATCGACGCCGGCGCGTGTTCCATCGTGAGACGCGCGACGTCCGAGATGCGCACCATGCGGCCGCCGCTGGCCTGGACGAACAGGTCACCCATGGTCCGTGGATCCCGCCTGAAGGGTTCGTCGAGGCGCATCCGCACGGTGTACTGCTCGTCACCGTCCTTGAACTTCGACACCTCCTCGCCGCCGACGAAGGTCCGCAGGCTGGAGGAGACGGCTTCCAGGGGCACGCCGAGGTCGGCCGCCCGCTGCCGGTCGATCGTGACCCGCAACTCGGGCTGCGTCGTCTCGAAACTGGTGTCGGCGTCGGTGATGCCGGGAATCGTGCGGATGCGCGCCAGCAGGTCGTTCGAATACGCCTGCAGCAGCTCCATGTCCGGCCCCTGCACGATCATGTTCAGCCGGTTCGTGCTGCCGCCGCCGCCGCGGCCGCCGCCGCCCGAGCTCGCGCCGGAGATGTCCGTGCCGCCCGAGACGCTGATGCGCGCGCCCTTGTAGCGCGTGAGCATCCGGCGCACCTCGGCCATCAGCGCCTGCTGCGACCGGTCGCGCTCCTCCAGGGGCGTGAGCTGCATCCAGTAGTTGGCGCTGCCCGAGTCGATCGACGTCAGCACCGCCACCACGTCGCGTCCCAGCACGCGCCGGATCTCGCCCTCGATCGGGTTCACGTACTCCAGGGTGCGCTGGTAACTCGTCCCGCGCGGCAGCCGGACGTTGACGCTGAACTCGCTCTGGTCATCGTCGGGCACGAGTTCCTTGCCCACGTACGGATACAGGATGACGGCCGATCCGACGACGAGCCCCGACACGGCCAGCATCAGCCGGCGTCGCGCCAGCGACCACTCGAGCAGGCGCCCGTACTGGCGGTCCATCCACGCGTACGCCCCGCGGTCCTTGCTGTGCACGCCGTGCCCCTGCCCGGCGTCGACGGGCCGCAGCCACCACGCGCAGAGCGCCGGCGTCAGCGTGAACGACACGAACATCGAGATGAGGATGGCGGTGGCCGACGTGATGCCGAAGCTGAAGAAGTACCGCCCCACCTGGCCGGTCATGAAGGCCACCGGCAGGAAGATCACGACCAGCGACAGGGTGGTGGCCATCACCGCCAGGCCGATCTCGCCGGTCGCCTTGACCGCCGCTTCCTTCGCGGACGCGCCCTTCTCCTCCATGTACCGGAAGATGTTCTCCAGCACGACGATGGCATCGTCGATGACGATGCCCGTCGCAAGGGAGAGGGCCAGCATCGTCATGTTGTTCAGCGTGAAGCCCAGGGCCTTCATCACCGTGAACGTGCCGATGATCGACGTCGGGATGGCCAGCGCCGCGATGATCGTGACGCGCCAGTTGCGGATGAACAGGAACACCACGAAGGCCGCCAGCAGGCCGCCCATCAGCAGGTGGGTCTGAATCTCCTCGAACGACTTCCGGATGAACCGCGACTGATCCCGGATGGGCGTCACCTTGATGTCGGCCGGCAGCGCCGCCTGGATGCGCTCGAGGCGCGCGAGCACCCGGTCCACCACTTCCACCGTGTTGGTGCCCGACTGCTTCCGGATCTGCATCGAGGTGGCCGTCTCGCCGTTCAGGCGCGTCTGGCTGCGCACCTCCTCGATCGAGTCGCTGACGCGCGCGACGTCCTCGAGGCGCACCACGGAGCCCTCGCGGTACACCAGCACGATCTTGTTGAAGTCCTGCACCGACCGCAGGCGCCCCATCGTGCGCATCGCGATGTCCGTGGGGCCGGCCGTGAAGCTGCCGCCGGGCGCCTCCACGTTCTGGCGCGCCACCGCCGACTGCACCTCCCCGGTGGTGAGGCCGTAGGCGTTGAGCCGGTCCGGGTTCAGCAGAATCTGGATCTCGCGGCGCCGGTTGCCCCAGAAGCTCACCTCGCCCACGTCCTGGACCGTCTCCAGGACCTCCTTGATCTGCTTGTCGGCGATGAGCGAGATCTCCTTCGGCGTCCGCTTGCCCGACACCACCAGCGTCAGGATCGGGGACGCGTCCGGATCGATCTTGGTCACCGTCGCCGGCTGAGTGTCCCGCGGGAACGACCGCTGGACGCCGGCCACCTTGTCGCGCACGTCCTGCGTGGCCGCCTCGATCTCCCGCTCGAGCACAAACGTGATCGAGCAGCGCGACGATCCCTGGTTCGAGCTGCACCGCAGCTCGTCGATGCCGTTAATCGTGTTGACCGCCGACTCGATCGGCTTGGTGATCGACGTCTCGACCTCTTCCGCGCTGGCGCCCGGCAGGCTCGTGCCCACCGTCACCGTCGGATAATCGGTCTTCGGCATCAGGTCCAAGCCGAGCTGCCGGTAGGAGGCGTACCCCATGACGATGAGCGCGGCGCTCATCATCACGGCAAAGACCGGCCGCCTGACGCTGACGTCCGCCAGTTTCATCGCGCGCCCCCGGCCCCGCCGCGGCCCTGTCCGCCACCCTGCGGGCCTCGCCCGCCGCCCGGCTGCCCCCCTGGCTCGCCGCCGGAGGACTCCGACTCGCCGTCGCGCAGCAGCCGTACCTTCACGCCGGACGCCAACTCGTTCAACCGGCTCGTCGCCAGCACCTCGTCGCCCTGCAGGCCCGCGGCAATCTCCCAGAGGTCGCCCTGCCGCACGCCGAGCGTCACGCTCTGCTGCGTCACCGTGCCGTCCTTGATGGTGTAGACCGACGCCACGCCCGCCAGCACCGACACCGCCGCGTCGGGAACGGCAGGCACGCCGTCGTCCCGATTGGTCAGGATCACGCCCTTCGCGAAGAAGCCGGGCTTCAGCAGGTAGCCGGGATTGTCCACCAGGGCCTCCACGGCGAAGGTCCGCATCGTCTGGTCGAGCGCGGGGCTGATGTGGGCCACATTGCCGCGGAAGACGCGGTCGCCGAACGCCTCCACGCGGAACTCCACCGGCTGGCCGGGTTTCACCACCCCCGCATGCCGCTCCTGGACCCCCGTCCGCAGCTTCAACGGGTTCATCTGGACGATGGTGGCCACCACGGTGCGTTCCGAGATGTACTCGCCCACCTGCACGGGCCGTTCGGCCACCACCCCGGCGATGGGTGCCCGGACGACGGCGTCTTCGAGCTGCTTCACCGCCAGGTCGTACGCCGCGCGGCGGTCCTGGAGCAGCGCCTTCGTGGCCCGCACTGAGTCGAGCGCCGCCTGCAGGGCGGCGTCGGTTACCTTGTAGCGGGTCTCCGCCGTCTGCAGCGTCTCGGACGACGTGATGCCGCGCGCGTTCAGGGCGCGGGCGCGCTCGAACGCCGCGCGCGCGTCTTCGCGGTTCGCCGTCGCCGTCTTCACCGACGCGATCTCGTCGTCCGGCGGCGGGGTTTCGTGGCCGTCGAGCTGGCCACCGTGCATGCCCAGCTGGGCCCGCGTCTGGCGCAGCGCGGCTTCGGCCCGCTGGAGGGCCAGCGTCAGTTCGCGCGGTTCGAGTTGGACCAGCGGCGCGCCCGCACGGACGTCATGCCCGATTTCGACGTAAACCCGTCGAACCACGCCGGCGGCCTCCGAACTGACTCTGGCCTCGTCGGGCGAGAGCAGGGTGCCGGCCAGGTCGATCTGGCGCTGGACCGACATCCGCTGGACCGTGGTCGTGTGCACCGCCACCCCGTCCCCGCCGCGTCCCTGACGCGCATTCTGGCCTGACCCGCACGCCGTGGCCGCCAGCAGGGCGGTTCCGAGCAGGACCGCCGCCGCGCAGCCGGGTACGCGCACCGGCACGCCGGGCGTCGCGGGTGTGCGACAGGTGGAGGGGACCAGTTGTCCAGTCCAAGTCATGAAGATGCGGCCTCCGGGGAGCGATTGGAGCGAAAAAAAGGCGAGACTCGCCCTTCTTTCTTCATACGACGGACAGGGGGCCGGCGCTTAGCGAGACGTGAAATGACGCACAGGGGCCGGTGGCGCGGTCAGGGCTGGACGTCCTTGACGCACCGGTAACCATGCCGCGGGTTGCCGAACCCCTTAGGCTGATACGACACGAAGCCCAGGTAGTTGACGTACCAGGCTTCGTCGGCCGAATGCTCCGACGTCCACATGTAGATGGGCTGCTGGTCCGGCGCCCACAGCGGGGTTTCTTTCTGCGGCTGCGCGCGGCACGCCGATGGCCCCCGCGCCCCGGACCAGACGCAGCCTGCGTGGGCGCCACGTTTGTTGAGCGACCGCACGAACTCGTCGATCGTGGGCATGCGCCAGATGCGTGGCGGCTCGTCGAGCAGTGTCGTTCCGTCGGCACTGAGGTAGCCGCACAGGCCCGTTCGCGCCATGTCTGCGGCCGTCGCGTGGCGGCTGCCCGTCTGGCGCGCCGTCTTCAGGCCCACTGGCGGCACGCCGTAGAACGCCAGGCTGTCCCATGACGGATAGCCGCCCCAGGGCTGCTGCCAGTTCCAGCCGGGTCCGGCCGGCGCCCAGACCAGCCTGACCCCGTTGCCCTCGATCGTGCGCGCGCCCCGGTTGCCGTCGTCGAGACGCATGAGGATCTGCGGCACCTGCACCGCCGAGATCACGAGCGCGACGAGCAGGGGCAGCCCGACCACGGCGAGCCAGCGTGCGTGCCGCACCCACCAGCGCGCAGACCGATCGGGGGTGTCGGCGTCGTGCCGCGCCCGGATCCGGCCGTCGATGATGAAGAGCAGTCCCGCCAGCACCGACACCATGCCCACGCCGGTCCAACTGAGCACCAGTCCCCAGTTGAACCCCCACCGCCGCAGGTTCATCGCCATCGCCCAGCCGTAGAAGGCGACACTCAGCACGATGATGACGGCGCCCATGACGCGCGGCCACGCCACGGTGGCCGCGCCGAGGGTCAGGGCGACGGCGAAGGGAATCAGATAGGCCAGGGGCTGCGGGAAGGGCGTGCCCCAGCCTTCGTAGTAGAACTCGCCGAAGCTCCAGTAGGTCCAGAAGACGACAAAGGCGGTGAGCAGCACGGTGGCGGCGACGCCGGCGGCGTGGCGACGGAGACGTGTCATCGGAAACCGTCCTCCTGCGGGGGTCTCGGGCACGCCTTCGACCATAGTCTCACCCCCTCCGCCGAGTCATGAGTCCATCGTGTCGTCCGCTGAAACACCCTGTCCCGAGGCCGCGGTGCGCCGCTGGCGGAAGAACGCCTGGATGAGCGCACGGCAGTCGTCGGCCAGGACGCCGCCCTGCGCGTCGAGCCGGTGGTTGAGCCACGGAGCGGCGTGCGCCTGGCAGGCGGACTCGATGGCGCCCGCCTTTGGTTCGGTGGTCCCGTACACGACGGTGGCCACGCGCGCGTGAACCATGGCGCCCACACACATCTGGCAGGGCTCGATGGTGACGTAGAGCGTCGTCCCGCTCAGCCGGTAATTGCCGATCTGGCGGGCCGCGTCCCTCAGGGCGACGATCTCGGCGTGCGCGGTCGGATCCACCGACCCGATCGGCTGATTGAATCCCCGTCCCACGATCGCGCCATCGAGAACGACGACAGCGCCCACCGGCACCTCACCGGCCTCGAAGGCTTTCCGGGCCTCGGCCAGGGCTTCAGTCATGAAGGTGTCGTGCACGTTGGTCACGCGTGCGGCCTCATGGTGACCTCTCCAGGTGAAGGGGGTGTCCCGGTTGTCTGAGGGGCGATTGTACGCGAAGACCACCGGCGGCGACTTCCTTCGGGAAACATGCCGCATCAGCAGTCTCTGGCGAGGGACGGCCCCGGCACGGCCCGTGCATCCGGGCAATCAGGTCGGGCGGCCGATGTCTGGCGGCCGCGCAACTGGCGGAGCGGTGGCGGATCGTGTGTGATGTTTGATACGATGGCGCCCGCTCGAGCCGGGCGTCCGGTATGGCCGGGGCCGGGCCGGGCACCGCAATTCAACGGTGAGTCGTCGGACGGCCGGCCCTGGCCGGGCCGACCCCCCTGCCGGACGCACGCCGCGGCCGATGGTCGGCCGCTCCGCCGGGCAGGATTCGGTAAGGAGGCTGCATGAAGAAGCTGTTCTACGTCACGCTCGCGCTGTTCGCGCTGGCGCTGGTGGCAGGACCCGTGATGATCCTCGCGCAGGAGAAGGCGCCGGGCACGGTGATCCTCAAGGGCGCGCCGATGGGCGGCGTGAAGTTCGACCACCCCGCGCACGTGAAGCTGGCTGGCGGCGACGCCAAGTGCGACACGTGCCATCACGCGTCGAAGCCCGAGAAGGCGAACGCGACGAAGCACCAGAAGTGCCAGGACTGCCACACGAAGGTGCCGACGGCCCCGATGAAGACCAAGGCCCAGTCCGCCTTCCACGACGCGATGGCGAAGAAGGGAACCTGCATCGACTGCCACGTGCAGCAGAAGAAGGGTCCCGTGAAGTGCAACGAGTGCCACAAGAAGGAGAACGCCTAGCCCTCCGGCCAGGCGTCATGGGATTCGGGCGGCACGCCGGGTTCGGCCTGCCGCCCGTGCTTTGTACGAGAACGGCTTCGTGCTAGTATTGGAAGTTCCGGCGGCGCCTGACGGCTGCCGGTACTGCCCGACACGCGCCCTTAGCTCAGCTGGATAGAGCGTCTGGCTACGAACCAGGAGGTCGCAGGTTCGAGTCCTGCAGGGCGCGCCACT
>CAYNDV010000055.1:0-13585 GCA_964396055.1 uncultured Vicinamibacterales bacterium
TTGAGGCGTCTCTTGCTTCTTGCTTCTTGCTTCTTGCTTCTTGCTTCTTGCTTCTGTCTTCTGCCTTCTGCCTTCTGTCTTCTGCCTTCCCCTACGCCCCAGCCGGCGGCTCGGCCGGCATGCCCGGCACCTTGCCGCTGCCGAGTTCCTGGTCGATCATCAGCATGCCGATGCCGGTATTGCCGGCCAGCTTGATCCGGCCCAGAACGGCGCGGGCTGCGGCCTCTTCTTCCATCTGCTCGGTCACGAACCACTGGAGCATCACGACCGCGGGACGGTCCTTGGCCTTCTCGGCCATGGCGTACAGGTTGTTGATCGATGCCGTCACGTCCTGCTCGTTGCGGAGCACGTGGGCGCAGAGCGCCTCCGGGCTCTTCCAGGCCGATGGCGGCGCCGGCACCGCCGGCAGGGCGACTTTCTGATCGCGTTCGGTCAGGTGGTCGATGATCCGCTGGGCATGGGTGAGTTCGTCACCCGACTGCTTCTTCATCCATGACGCGAACCCGGGCAGGTCGTTGGCGGCCAGCCAGACCGACATCGCCAGGTACTCGTGGGCTGCGCGGAACTCGAGCTTGAGGTGCTCGTTGAGGCCTTTTAACAGTGCTGGGTTCATGCGTCCATTTTCTCCCGGCTGGGCCGTCCCGGCAAACAGGTTCTCATGCGCCGGGCCTGTCTTCTGGGACGCCGGCGGGAACGGCCCGGATCCGCCGCGATGAGCCGCCTGGCCCGCCATCCCCGTCACAGCTTGACGCGTGTGGGAGACCACCCCATACTTGGCCGCATTCCATGGCACCTTCCGCCCGACCCACCCGATCCGCCGCGGCGCCCGCCACGGCGGCCTTGCGACTGGCCGCCTGCCTCGGGCAGTATGGCGGCGAAGCGGCGGCCACGAAACTCGCGCTGCTGCACGTCCTCGAAGGCGCCCCGCTGCGATCGGCGGCCGGGGTGGCCCGGCTGCACGAGGCGCTCTGTTTCCTGTACGCCTATCCCGACACGCCCGAGGTGTTCGCCACGGTGGAGCGGATGCTGCGCGCGTTCGAGAACCGGTCCGATCTCGTGCGCTACCGGCGGGCTCTGGAGAACTCCGGTATCGCCGGCACGGACATCGTGTACCCCTTTGGCGCGTCCACGGCCCGCTGGCTGGCAGGCGCGTGGGGAAACCGGCTGACGGTGGCGTGGGAGGCGGAGCCGGCACCGGCCCTCGAGACGCGGCTGCCCCTGCTGACGTTGTGGGCTGAGCGCGCCGTCTTCGACGAGCCGCCCCTGGAAATGCGCGCGTGGATCGACGCGTTGCGGGGGACCGATACCGACGCAGCCTTCCTCGTCCGGCGGAGCGCGGCGGTGACGGGCACTTCGCTGCTGGGCGATCAGCTGTACGACGAGCTTGGGCTGACGCTCCGGCTGGCCCCGGGGCCCGATACGCCGGCGAGGACCCGCGCCCGCCTGCAGGGTCACCCGCTCACGTGCCAGGAGCGGCCGCTGCGCACGGGACGACCCGACCTGCGGCGCGTGGTACTCGAGCCCCCGGCCGCCGTGCGCGACGTGCCGCGCCGCGAGGCGGTCCGCCTCATCGACCTCGCCCGCGCCGCGATGGTCACCCGCAAGCGCGACCTGTACTCGTTCGCGGCCGCCGACCCCGCCGACGTCGCGTTGATCGACTGTGGCGACGGGCTCGAATTCGCCTGCTACGGGGTGAAGCCCGAGCAGCGGCTGCTGCTCGACGCCGTCTGCAGCTTCCTCATGCTGCGCAACGGCGTGCCTGTCGGCTATGCCCTGGCCAGCGCCCTGTGGCGCTCCTCCGAAATCGCGTACAACGTCTTCGACACGTATCGCGGCGGCGAGGCGGCCTGGATCTACGGCCGTCTGCTGGCCATCATGCGCGCCACATTCGGCGTGGACACCTTCACGATCTATCCTTACCAGCTCGGCCACGACAACGAGGAAGGCCTCCAGTCGGGCGCCTGGTGGTTCTACTACAAGCTGGGGTTCCGTCCGAAGGATCCGGACGTGCGCGCCCTCGCCGACCGTGAAGCGGCCCGGGTGGCCAGGCGGCGCGGGTACCGGACGAGCCTGGCCACCCTGAAACGCCTGGTCCGCGTGAATCTCTTCCTGCACCTCGGGCACGAGCGGTCGGATGTCATCGGCGCGATCCAGACGGACCGGGTCGCGCTGGCGGCGACGGCACTGGTGAGGGACCGGTTCGGTGCCGACCGCGAACGTGCGACGCGCGTGCTGGCCGACGAAGCCGCGGAACGGCTCGGCGCCGGGGCGTGGCGCCGCTGGAGCGCGGGCGAGCGCCTCGCCTGGGAGCGCTGGGCTCCCCTGCTGGCGCTCCTCGGCGAGGCTGCAGCCTGGCCCGACGACGAGCGCGCCGCCCTGGTGGAGACCGTCCGCGCCAAGGGCGGCGCCCGCGAACGCGATTTCGTCACCCGTTTCGACAGCCACCCGCGCCTGCCGTCTGCGGTGGCGCGCCTGGGCGGGTAACAACCAGCGGGCTGGCCGCCGTCAGCGGCGCTGCGGCCGCCTGTCACCCTCGCGGATCGTGATTCGCTTCGCCTTGAGGTTGTTGCCCTCGGCCAACTCCGCAACCGTGTCGCCGTCGTCTGCCACGACGAGGATGAAGTACGTGCCAGGCACCACTCCCGGGAGCGTCACGCTCGTCTCGCCCCGCGAGGACGCCGACCGTGCGAGCTGGGGCACATCGCGGCTGCCCAGCAGGAAATCGCCGCCGTCTTCGAGCGTCGTATCCGTCGACAGGTAGAACCGTGTGACGGAGGCGTCGGACGCCGACACCCCCTTGTTCTTCGTCGTGTCAACGATCACGATCTCGGCGCCCGCATCGGCCGCCGTCGGGGCACGGAGGGCGGACACGAACAGGTCGGGGCCGAGCTTGATCGGCCGGGTCCGCGTATTGTTGGTTTCGGATCGTTCGGCGGCGATCTCTCCGCTGTCGGCCCAGGCGGCCAGCCAGTACTCGCCGGGCAGGGTGCCGCCGGGGATGGTCACAGATGTCTCCGCGGCACTGATGCCGCGTCCGGCGAGTGCACCGACGCTCCTCGTACCCACGAGGATGGCGCCTGGTGGCGGTGCGTCCGCGTCGGGCGCGCCAACTCCCTTCGGGACGAGGTAGAACGCCACGGTGGTCGCCGGCAGCGGATCCGGCCCGAGGTTGCGGACCTTCTCAGACACCGTGAACGTATCCCCCGGCCCGGCGAATGCCGGGGCGACGAACGCCTGTTCGACCAGGTCACCGTTGGCGTAGGTGTAGGCATCGCCGAGCGTAACGGTCCCGCCGCCGGGAATGGTCACCGTGACCGCCACCGTGCCGCCGGCGTGCGGTGGCGCGATTGCCGCCAGGGTCGTCTCGTCGACCACCGTGACGTCCGTGGCGGGCACATCGCCGAAGTCGACGGTGGCTCCGGCCTCGAACCCCAGGCCCGTGAGCGTCACGGACGTCCCACCGGCGGGAGGGCCGACCGCCGGATGCACGGCGGTGAGGCCCAGCGTCGGCGCCACGATCCGCAAGTACGGCCGCTCGCCCACGACCGTATGGTCGGAGGAATAGACGGAGAACTCCACCGCGCCGTTGTTGCACCCGACAGTCGGCGAGTAGATTGCCAGGCCGTGGTTCGGCAGCGTGCCGTCCTTCCAGTCGCGGTAGGTCTGCGTGATGTCGTATTCCTGCGCGCCCAGGTCGTTGGGCATCGAGATCGTCACGGGGCCGAATGCGGGCGTGCCGGACACGGCGGGCATGGCGTTGTGCGTGAGCGTGGTTTCCGACCAGTCGTCGAGCACGGGGTAGCCGTAGAAGTCGGCGGTGCAGTTCGAGGAACAGGCCCGCGCATCGGGGGTGTGCGTGAACCCGAGCAGGACCTGTTCCACGTCCGCGCCGTCGGGCAGCGTGTCCAGGTTGAAGCGGATGAAGCCCCGGACGTTGGCGGGGTTGCAGGTGCTCGTGGGCAGGCCGACCACGCGGTTGTAGGCCACGTAGTTGGTGCCAGGCGTGCTGCCGTGGGAGATCGTGTCCTTGCCGGCGGCTTCGGAGCCGTCATCGGTCCCGTCGTTCAAGCCGGGCAGCGGCCGGAACGTCAGGTCGCCGGTCCTCACGATCCGGAGGTAGGGCCGCTCTTCCGGCGTGGTCCGATCCGAGGAGAACGCGCGGAGGTCCACCGCCGCGTTGTTGCAGCCGACCTGCGGCGAGTAGATGGCGATTCCGTAGTTGTCGCGCGTCCCGCTCTGCCACTCCTTGTAGAGGTCCGTGATCTCGTACTCGATCTGCTGCTGGCCGAAGGGCGCCGTCTTCCAGAACGGGCCAGCGGCCGGAGTGGCCGAGATCGGTGGGGCGGTGTTGTGGGTGACGGTGTTCTCGGCCCAGGGCCCTTCGATGGGATAGAAGTAGAAGTCCGCCGTGCAGTTGCTGAAGCAGCCCGTGTGCGCGGGTTGGGTCACGCCGACGTAGGCGTGCGCCACCTCGCCGGCCGCCGGCAGGCCGGTGAGATCGAACTGAATGAACGCCATGCCGTCCGCCGGATTGCAGTTACTGCGGGGCATGCCCCAGATCATGTCCCACGATCCGTAGTTGGTGGTCGGCTGGCCGCGCTGGGTGATGGTGTCCTTGCCCGCGGCGGCGGAACCGTTATCGGTGCCGTCGTTCGGCCCCGGGGCCGGCTGCAGGATGACGTCGCTGGCCCCTCCGGGGCCGAGACGACGCGAGTGGCTGGCGTCGGCGGTGATGGATACCGCCAGCAGGATGCCCAGTACTGTGATGAAGGCTCGGCGAACCATGGACGACCTCCCGTGACGTGGCTGGGGGCAGTCCGACGGGGTGTTCCCGCCACCAGGGCGGGACCAGGCACGACTGAGGGGGCTGGCGCCGGGACGGTGTGTGGTGTAAACGATGTGGCTGAGACACAATGCACCCGGAGCGCCGAGGCGTCAAGAGGGCGGAGGGGACTCCAGCACGAGAATCGGGCGAGAACAGGATTGGCTGCGGGCCCCTCACGGTGTATATCTTCTTGTCCTTCGTCGTGAACTCTTCCTGGCCCGGCCAGACCGATGACAGTTGACGGCACGACTCCGGCGCCTGAACACTCCGGCAGCGGCCCACTGCTCCAGCAGGCGGCACGCTGGCAGCACCTGTTCAGCCAGACGGGGCTGGCGCTGGCGATCGCGGATCCGCTGACGAACTGCTTTCTGGACGTCAACGAGACGTTCGCGCGCCAGCGGGGCTTTACGGTCGCCGAACTGATCGGCCAGCCCGTGACGGTGGTCTACCCGCCGGAGGTCCACGGCGTCCAGAACGAGCGGTACCCGATCATCGATCGCGCCGGCCACCTGGTCTTCGAGGCGGTCCACCAGCGCAGGGACGGCAGCCGCTTCCCGGTCCTGATGGAAGTCTCCACCATCACCGATGGGGAGGGACGGGCCGTCAGCCGGGTCGCCCACGCCCTCGACCTCTCCGAGTGGAAGGCGGCGGAAGCGGCCGCCCGTGACGCCGAGGCGCAGCTGCGGCAGGCCCAGAAACTCGAGGCCGTTGGCCAGCTCGCCGGCGGCATCGCCCACGACTTCAACAACATCCTCGCCGGGACGATGATGCACCTGGGCCTGCTGCAGGCGCGGCCCGGCCTCGACCCGGAGATTCGGGAGTCGCTCAAGGAGCTCGAAAGCGAGGTCCAGCGGGCGGCTGGGCTGACGCGGCAGCTGCTCATGTTCAGCCGCCGGTCGGTGCTCGACGTCCGGCGGCTGGATCTGAACGACGTCGTCGCGAACCTCCTCAGGATGCTTCGTCGCCTCATCGGTGAGCACATCGACCTGCGGTTCGACGGCAAGACGGGGCTGCCCGCCGTCGAGGCCGACGCCGGCATGATCGAACAGGTGCTCATGAACCTCGTCGTGAACGCCAGGGATGCGATGCCCCGGGGTGGCCGGATCACGATCGCGACAACCCCGGAGAGGGTGTCTGACCGGCAGGCGCGAGCGAAGCCCGAGCGGCGCGTCGGCGCCTTCGTCCGCCTCTCGGTTGGCGACACCGGCTGCGGCATGGACTCCTCCACGATGGCGCACGTCTTCGAGCCGTTCTTCACGACGAAAGGCGCCGGCCAGGGAACCGGCCTGGGCCTGGCCACCGCCCACGGCATCGTGGCCCAGCACCATGGATGGATCGAGGTGGCCAGTGAGCCCGGACGGGGCTCCACGTTCTCCGTGTTCCTGCCCGTGGCCGGGCCCGCGCCCTCGCCGGTCGAGCACGAGGCGGCTGTCCCGATGCCCGACGGCGGCCACGAGACGATCCTGGTGGTCGAGGATGAGGCGGCTGTCCGCCGGATGATCGTCCGTTCGCTCGCCGAACTGGGTTACGCGGTCATCGAAGCCGCCAGCGGGCGCGAGGCCCTCCGGCTGTGGCGTGCGCACGACGCGTCGGTGGATCTGCTCTTCACCGACATGGTGATGCCGGAAGGCATGACGGGACTCGAACTCGTCGAGCGCCTGCAGCGCCTCCGCCCCGGCCTGAAGGCCATCATCTCGAGCGGCTACAGCGCCGACATCGTGCGGGCCGGGGTGCCGGACCGGCCGGGCATCGTCTACCTGCCGAAGCCGTACGACGTGCCGACGCTGGGCCGGGCCATCCGCGACTGTCTGGACCGGAAGGGCTGACACCCCCGGGCCTGCCGGGACGGCGGTCCGGCCCGCCCGCCGGGGCCGGCCGGACCCCATGATAGACTGTCCGGTACCTCGCCGGTGCCCGTCGCCGACGGGGCTTTTGCTGCCCTTTCGTTCCGCGCTGCGTCCCCGCCTGCGGCAGCCAAGGAGATGGCCATGTCGGTCACCTACGACTACAAGGTCCGCACGAATTACGCTGAAGATGCCCCGGCCCTGAGGGCCGCCCACAAGGTGCTGGTGGAGGTGCCGTTCACGCCCAGCCTGCCCCTGCGCGGATATACGAAGCGCACGCTCTTCATCGATCTGGACACGATGAGCGTCAAAGAGAAGCCGATCACCGATGCGATGATCGACGTCTTCACCGGCGGCCGCGGGTTCGGGCTCTATTACCTGTGGCACGCCATCACGCCGCAGACGAAGTGGAACGATCCGGACAACGCGATCATCATCAGCCCCGGCCCGGTGGCGGGCAACACGCAGTACGCGGGTTCGGGCAAGTCCATCGTGGTCACCCTGTCGCCGGAGACGGGCATCCCCATCGACTGCAACGTGGGCGGCTACTTCGGGCCGCTCGTGAAGTTCTGCGGGTTCGATGCCGTCGAAATCCGCGGCAAGGCGGCCACCGACGTCGTCGTGGTGATCGACGGCCCGCGGGGCACCATCACGATTGAGGAAGCGCCCGAAGAGACGCCCGACAGCCACATCGCCGCCGAAATCTTCACGCACATGTACGCGGAGGACGAGCGGGATCGCCAGAACGTGGCGGTGGTCTCGGCCGGCAAGGCCGCCGAGTCGGCGTACATCGGCTGCCTGAACTTCTCGTGGTTCGATCCCAAGCGGGGCGCGGCGCGCCTGAAGCAGGCGGGCCGCGGCGGCACGGGCACGGTGTTCCGCGACAAGAAGCTGAAGGCGCTGGTCGTGCGCGGTTTCCGGATGAAGGCGGACATGAACCGGGCCGCGGACTTCCCCGTCACGGTGGAGGTCGGCAAGAAAATCAACAAGGAGATCCGGGACTACGACGACCAGCAGTGCCACATGCGCCGCCAGGGCACGGCGCACCTGGTCGAGGTCATGGACGCCTACGACCTGCTGCCGGTCCACAACTTCCAGTACGGCAAGCACCCGGACACCCACAAGATCGACTCCCAGGTGTGGGACCGGCGCTTCACGCAGGCCATCCCGGATCACTGCTGGTACGGGTGCGGCATGGCGTGCTCGAAGGGCGCCGACGGCCATCACGTGATGACAGGCCCCTACAAGGGCCACATCGTCACCGTGGACGGGCCCGAGTACGAGAATGCCGCGGGCCTCGGCTCGAACTGCGGCATCTTCGACGCCGACTGGCTGCTCGAGATCAACTTCTACTGCGATACCTACGGGATCGATACGATTTCGTGGGGCACCGTGTGTGCGTTTCTCATGGAGTGCTGGCAGCGTGGCATCCTGAACGCCGAGCGCACCGGCGGCCTCGACCTCACCTGGGGCAACGGCGCGTCGAGCACCGAGATGCTGCACCAGATGGCCCGAGGCAGCGGCTTCGGCGTGCTGGCCGGCAAGGGGGTCAGGTACCTCCAGGACCTGTTCATCAAGAACGGGTGGGGCGACACCCAGCTCATCCGCGACATCGGCATGCAGATCAAGGGCCTGGAGATTTCCCAGTACATGTCCAAGGAGTCGCTCGCGCAGCAGGGCGGGTACGCCCTCGCGAACAAGGGGCCCCAGCACGACGAGGCCTGGCTCATCTTCATGGACATGGTGAACAACCAGATCCCGACCTTCGAGGACAAGGCCGAGGCGCTGTACTACTTCCCGCTGTTCCGCACCTGGTTCAGCCTCCAGGGCCTGTGCAAGCTGCCCTGGAACGACATCGAGCCGCCGGACAATGCCGAGAAGTACCCGGGGCCGGAGGCCGCGAAGGTGCCCGAGCACGTGGACAACTACCTGAAGCTGTACACGGGCATCACCGGCAAGCCCCTCGACCGCGAGAGCCTCATCGCCCAGTCGCGGGCCGTCTACAACTTCCAGCGGGTCTTCAACCTCCGTATGGGCCAGGGCACGCGGCAGTTTGACATCCCGCCGTACCGCGCTGTCGGCCCGGTGACGAAGGAAGAATACGAGTCGCGCGCCGAACGTTACGACAAGCAGCTCAAGGACATCGTCGGCGTCGACCCGGCGGGCAAGAGCACTGAAGAGAAGATGGCCCTGCACCGCCAGTGGCGGATGGACCGCTACAACAAGATGGTGGACGTCGTGTACAAGCGCCGCGGCTGGACGCCCGACGGCGTGCCGACCATCGACACGCTCAAGCTGCTCAAGATCGACTTCCCGGATCTCGTGGAACTGGTGAAGCCGCATCAGGGCTAGAGGCTAGAGGCTAGAGGCTAGAGGCTAGAGGCTAGAGGCTAGAGGCTAGTAAAGACGACGGGCGCGGCGGAGTGGTGACACTCGCCGCGCCCGTCTCATTGAAGCGTGCGTATTCTTGCTTCTTGCTTCTTGCTTCTTGCTTCTTGCTTCTTGCTTCTTGCTTCTGCCCTGAGCCTACCCCACCACCCCCAGCGCCTTCGTCGTCTTCCACCCGCCGCGCGTGAAGTCCGGGAACTCCTGCGGTGCCCCGCCTTCGGCCACGGACTTCTCGCTGAGCGGCCCGACCGACGACCAGAACACGCCCTCGTACACGTTCTGGTCGAGCGGCAGCCCGTTCTGCAGGCACTCCACCATGCGGTAGAGCATCAGGAAGTCCATGCCGCCGTGGCCGCCCATCTTCTTCGCCAGGTCGCCCACGCGTTTGAACAGGGGGTGTTCGTACTGCGCGACGAACTTCTCCCATTCCTCGCCCTCGGTCCACTCGTGGAAACTCTTCACGCCCTCGATGGCGAACCGGTTCGGGAAGCCCGCCAGGGTGCCCTTCGTGCCCTGGATCATGTTGTGGCGCGAGTACGGCCGCGGTGACTGCTCGTCCCACTGCACCATGATCGTCCGGCCCAGCGCCGTCTTGATGATGGACGTGCTGATGTCCCCGGCCTGGTACCGCTCCTTGTTCCACTTGTGATCGGCCGGGAAGTTGGCCTTCGCGTAGAGCGTGCGCGCGCGCGACGGCGACGAGAAGGAGACGAGGCGGCCGAAGGTGTCCTCCGCGCGGCCGAGGCTCATGTACTGGGCGACGGGCCCGAGCCCGTGGCACGGGTAGAGGTTCCCGTTGCGGCGGATGTAGTGGTAGGTGCGCCACGACCCCGTGCCGCGCTCCACCTGCTTCATCTGGTCGCGCAGGTCGTGAATGTACGACGCCTCGCCGTGCAGGACCTCGCCGATGACGCCCTGCCGGACCATGTTGAGATAGAGCAGTTCTTCGCGGCCGTAGCACACGTTCTCCATGTGCATGCAGTGGCGGCCCGTCTCCTCGGACGTGTTGACGAGCTGCCACATCTCGTCGAGCGTGACGGCGATGGGCGTTTCGATGAAGACGTGGGCGCCGGCCTGCATGGCCGCCACGCCCATCGGCGCGTGATCCTCCCACGGCGTGGCCACCACCACCATGTCGGGCTTCATCTCGGTCAGCATCGTCCGGTAGAGCTTCGGGTCGCCGAAGTAGAGCTTCGGCTTGTGCCCCTTGGCCGCCACCCGCTGTTCGGCACGCTTGGCGTAGTCTTCGTAGAGATCGCTGATGGCCACGATCTCCGTGCCCTCGATCGACGCCAGCTGCGAGGCGTGGCCGGTCCCGCGGGCGCCCACGCCGATCATCGCAATGCGCACCTTCGGGATCTTCGGGGCGGCGAAATCACCCATGTACTTCGCACCAGCGCGGCGGGACGGGGCGGAGCCCTGGGCGCCGAGCAGGGACGGGAGCGAGGCCATCGCGGCGGTCACGCCGCCGAGGGCCTTCAGAAAACTGCGACGGGGATTGAGCGAAGGAGTAGTCGGCTTCATGGTGGCTTATCGTGCCTCAGACGGCAGCCGGTTGTCACCCCCCGGCGGCAGCCGCAGGCACGCATCCGGACGGTGGCGGCCGGAGCCATCTGGTACAATGCAAGCCGGGTCCCGTCCATGCTCCAGGTCAACGACGAGCCGCTCGACTACGAACCGGGAATGACCGTCGAGGACGTCCTCAAGCGGAAGAACTACAAGTTCCGCATGATCGCCGTCTGGATCAACGGCGAGTTCGTCCGGCGGGGCACCTACGACCGCACGCCGGTCCCGGATGACGCCGACGTCAAGGTCATCCACATGATCGCCGGCGGGTAGCGGCCCCCATCCCCTCCCCCATGCGCGCCGACCGACCCCCGGGACCACAACTGCCGGTGCCGACACGCCCGGCCGCCCTGCCGCGGATGGGCATCTGGCATGCCCTGCTCACGTGGGCCTGGCTCGGCTTCGCCGGCGGCGCCGGCGTGCTGCTGCTCGTGGCGACGCCGGTCGAGCAGGCGCTCAAGACGGGCGGCGCCACCCAGTCCCGCATCGACATCGTCCTCGGACTCGTCGCGGTCGGGTGGGTGGCTGCCTCGGCCATGCTGGCCTGGGTGCTGGCCAGGCGACTGGCCGGCGGGCGCTTCGTGTGGCTCCTGCACGCCGCCGGCGTGGCGGCCTGCGCCGCGGTCTTCTCGGCCTTCCTGCAAGCGGGAACGGGCGTGATGGCCAGGTTCCAGGGCGGCACGCAGGCCGTCGGGTCGCGGTTCTCCTTCGGCCCCTATCCGGACGCCGAACGGATGGCGGGCCTGCGCGCGGAAGGGTACACGGGTGTCATTTCGCTCTTGTCGCCCGTCGTCCCGTTCGAGGCGGTGCTGCTGGGCCACGAACGCGCGGCGGCGGCCGCGGCGGGCCTTGAACTCGTCGAGGCCCCCATGCTGCCGTGGGTGAGCGAGAACCGCGCCGCACTCGACCGGATCCGCGCGCTCGTCGGGGCCGGCACCGGCCGGTACTACGTCCACTGCTACCTCGGCAGGCACCGGGCCGACCTGGCTCGCGATACGATCGAGACCGCGCTCGGAAAGGCCGATGCCTCGCGGCTGGCGTCGCGGCTGCCGCCCCGCTTCTCGCGCGGCGCGCTCGTGCGGGTTGGTCCGCACGTTGTGCTCGGCCCCAGACCAGCGAAGGACGAGTGGTTTCCTCCGCTCGTGCGCGCCGGGTTCAAGCGCGTGATCGCCCTCGATCTCGAAAACGCCGCCCTGATCGAGGAGGAACGCGCGTGGGCCGCCGCCTACGGCGTGGCACTGGACGTGTACGACGTGTCGACGGGCTGCGCCGCGCTCGCGGCGGAGCTCGCGGCGGCCACCAGCCCGGTCTACGTCCACGCCTTCAGGCCCGACGAGCGCATCGGCGCCCTGCTGACCGAGTTGGAACGCCTCATGCCGGGCGCCATCAGGCAGGTGGAGAGTCGCGACCCCGTCAGTGGATTGGGTGCCGAGGGCGCGACGCCGGCGCCGGTGGACGCGGTGCCGCTGCCGGCCGCCTTCGAGCGCGGACCGATCGTCATGACGGCGAACGTCGCGGTGGGACCGCTCCCGACGCCGGGCGAGTGGGAGGACTACCTCGGATCGGGCGGGCTGCGTTTCGTCGTGAGCATGCTGGACCCGGAGAACCCGTCCGAGCTTCCCTGGATCACGCAGGAGCGCACCCTCGCGGACGTGCACGGCCTCAGGCTGGCGCTCGTGCCGGTGCGTCGGCTGTCGGCCGTCTGGCCGGCTATCCGGGCCGTGCGGAAGCTGGGCGCGGGCGTCTATCTCCACGGCTGGGCCGGTGAGGACCGGGTACAGGAAGTGATCGGCATCCTCGGTTCGACCTTCCCCGTGCCGGCGCGGATCGAGCGAGGCCCGGTGACTGAGGTGGGCCCGGGCCTGTACGCGGGTCCCCTGCCGACATCCGACGACTGGTTCGGCGGCCTGGCCCGCGCCGGAGTCACGACGATCGTCTGCCTGCTCGATCCATCGAATCCCGGAGAGGCAACGTGGATCGCTGAACTGGAGGACGTGACCGCCGCCGCTGGCGCGACCCTGATCGTCAACCCGCCGCCGGGACATCGGCCACCCGCAGGCGGACGGACCTACGTGCACGGATTCGGCGCCGACGACCCGCGCCTGCAAGCCTACCTGGCGGGGCTGCCACAGTGATCCCGCAACTGCTGCTGGACCTGGTACCTTCACCTGCCGAGGCGGGGGCTGGCGTGATGCTCGGCGCGGGAACCTTCGCGGTGGCCGCGTGGGTGGCCGCGACGCTGCGCCGGCGGGGCTGGCGTGACGGGGATACCCGCAAGATCTTCCACTTCGTCATCTTCACGACGGCTGCTGCCTTGCGGTTCGGTGCCGGCATCGGGCCCCTGGTGGCCTACGGCGCCGTCGTGGCGGGTTGCATCATCGTGAGCGTGTGGCGGGGCGACGGCGACCCCCTGTTCGAAGCGCTCTCACGCCAGTCGGATCGGCCCAGGCGCGGCCTCCACGTGGTGGTGCCGCTGTGCGCGACGGCCGTCGGCGGCATCGCGGCCCACCTGCTGGCGGGCCCCCTTGCGCCGGTCGCCATCCTGGTCGGCGGCTGGGGTGATGCGGTCGGCGAGCCGGTCGGCATCCGGTGGGGGCGCCACCGGTTCAGAGTGGCCACGCTCGGCGGTGTGCCCGCCACTCGATCGGTGGAAGGCACCACGGCCGTGCTGGCCGCGTCACTTGCGGCCGCGTGCCTGGGGTACTGGCTGCTGGGATTCCCGCCCGCCGCCATCCCGGCGCGGGCAGCCATCGTGGCCGTCGCCGCCACGGTGGTGGAGTCGATCTCGCCCCACGGCCTCGACAACTTCACCGTGATGGCCGTCGCGGCCGCACTGGCGTAGTACACCAATCCCGGATTGATTTCGGCTCGATTCAGACCGAAATCAATCCGGGATTGTTGTGTCCTCCGAAATCAATCCGGGATTGTTATGCGGTCGTGTACCGCTTCTCCATCGTGACGA
>CAYNDV010000055.1:13685-27214 GCA_964396055.1 uncultured Vicinamibacterales bacterium
CCGAAATCAATCCGGGATTGTTATGCGGTCGTGTACCGCTTCTCCATCGTGACGACGTTGCGGTCGCCCACGCGGGCGTAGTCCACGGCGTCCATCATCGTCCGAACGATGTGGATGCCGAGCCCGCCGATGGGCCTGTCCTCGATCGGCAGGTCCAGGTCGGGTGCGGCGGCCGCCAGCGGATCGAACGGGGGACCCTCGTCCTCCACGCGCGCGAAGAGCCCCTCGGCGCGGACGTCCAGTTGCACCCAGACGTGCTTTCCCTCGCTGCCGGCGTAGGCATGGCGGATCGAGTTGGAGGCCATCTCGTCGAGGCAGAGGGTCATCGCGTACGCGGCGTCGGGGGGCACGTCGTGCGCCTGCGTGAAGGCCTCGGCCGCCTCGACGAGCCGGGCGATTTCTGCCGGTTCGTTGGCCAGGACGAGGGACAACCGTGGGCTCATGTGTGGGCTCCTACACGTACAGGCGGCGCAGCATCTCGGCCGCCGATTCATCCAGTTGTTCGGCGCGCCGGACTTCTTCGAACCGCGCCAGCAGGTCGTCGGCGCGCAGGCGCCGCTTCTCGGCGCCCGAGAAGTCGTGCAGCACCTCGCCGCGCTGCATCATCACCAGCCGGTCGCCCAGGTTGGCGGCCTGGGCCATCGAGTGCGTCACCATCATCGTCGTCAACCGGTGCTTCGCAACGACGTCCTCGCTCAGGCGAATCACCTGGTCGGCGCTCTTCGGATCCAGGGCCGCCGTGTGCTCGTCGAGCAGCAGCAGGGTCGGCCTGATCCAGGTGGCCATCAGGAGCGTGAGCGCCTGGCGCTGGCCGCCCGAGAGCGTGCCGATGGGGTTGCCGAGCCGATCCTCGAGCCCCATGTTGAGCTGCCGGACACGATCGCGCAGTTCGTCGCGCCGCCCGGCCCCGAGCGCCCAGCCCAGGCCCCGGCTCAGGCCCCGGCGCGCCGCCAGCACCAGGTTCTCCTCGATCGTCATCGACGGCGCCGTGCCGCTGAAGGGGTTCTGGAACACCCGGCCGATGAGGGCGGCCCGCCGGTGTTCCGGCCAGCGCGTGATGTCGTGGCCGTCGAGGGTGATGGTGCCGCCGTCCACCGGAATGCTGCCGGCCACCGCGTTGAGCAGGGTCGACTTGCCCGATCCGTTCGTGCCGATCACGACCACGAACGACCCGGCGGCAATCGACAGGCTCACGCCGCGCAGGGCGCGCACCTCGTTCGGCGTGCCGGCGTGGAACGTCCTGGTGATGCGCTCGATGGTCAGCACGCGCCGCTCCCGGGTCCGCCGGCGGCCACGGCGGCCGACACGTCCGCTCGCCGGCGTTTCAGCCGGTCGGCCAGCGTCGGCAGCACGAGGGCCGCGAACACGAAGACCGCCGTCACGAGTTTCAGGTCGTTGGGATTGAGGCCCGCCCGCAGCGCGATGGCTACGAGCAGCCGGAACAACACGGAGCCCATCACCGCGCCGGCGATGATGAACCCCAGTTTGCGCACGCCCACGAGGGCCTCGCCGATGATGATGCTGGCCAGGCCCCAGACGATCATGCCGATGCCCATCTGCGCGTCGGCGAACCCCTGGTACTGGGTCAGCAGCGCGCCGGCCAGGGCGACCAGGGCGTTCGAGAGCGCCAGGCCCAGCACGATCATGTTGTCCACGTTGACGCCAAGAGCGCGCATCATCTGGGCGTTGTCGCCGGATGCCTGCATGGCCGTTCCCAGGTTCGTCCGGAAAAACGCGTACAGAAGCGCGGCCACGACGCTCACCACCACCGCCGTCAGTGCGAGCACCGACAGGTCGCGCGTGTTCACGGTCCAGCCCCAGAGATCCAGCGTCGGCATTCCGAGCAGCGCCAGTCCCCAGGTCTCGGCGATCGAGGCAGCCGTCCGTTCGTCGAGCAGGGGCACGTTGCTCTTGCCCATGATGTGGAGGTTGACGGAGTACAGGGCCGTCATCACGAGAATGCCCGACAGCAGGCGGTTGATGGCGAACCGGGTGTGGACCAGGCCTGTCACCGCACCTGCAGCGGCACCCGCCACGCACGCGACCGCTGTGGCCGGCGCCGGGTGCATCCCGCCGACGATGAGCACCGCGCACAGGGCGCCGCCGAGCGTGATCGAGCCGTCCGCGGTGATGTCGGCGAACTCGAAGATGCGGAACGACACGAACACGCCCATGGCCAGCAGCGAGAGGATCAGCCCGATGGTCAGCGCGCCAATCAGCAGCAGCATGGTCAGGCTCCAGCCCCGGGTCCGTCCGCGAGGGCGCCCATCCAGCACGCGCCGCGGATGAACTCGCTCTGGCCCGCACCGCCCGGCCCGCGATCGTCCGCCAGCAGGTGCAGGACGCTGAGCAGGGACTGGGTCTCGAAGAGGTCGCGCACGACGTCGGCCAGTTCCACCCGGCCCCGGCGCAGCGGCCGGAAGGGAAACGCCGCGGCGTGCACGTGTCCGTGGCACCCGCCCGCACCGATGGGCCTGATCTGCGGGCGAAGCCGGGCCAGGAGGGCTTCCTCCGGGCTCTCGCCCGGGGCGGCCTGGCCGCTCCCGTCCCGGAGGACGATGCCGGCAAACAGCGTCAGAGACCGGGGAAAGGCCCGCTCGGCGGTGAAGCTCAGGTGCGTCCGCACGCCCGGATGCGCGAACAGATCCGCAGGCGCACCCGGGTGCGCGGGTGAACGCCGGAGTGCCGCGCCGACCAGGCTGGCCGATTCCGCGAGACCGACCACGCCGATCGCGTCGGCTTCGGCAATCGACAGGCATGCGTCAAGGAGGTTCGAGAAGCCGACGGTCGAGCCGGCCGTGGCGGTGTCGAAGCGCACCAGTCGCGAGAACCGCCCCTCGCACGTCAACCCGTGCCACAGCTGCACGTCGGCGGACAGCGGTCCCGTGGAGGACAGGTAGTCCGCCACGTTCGTCCCGTCGGCCGGCTGGTAGGCGGTCACGCCCGACACCGACAGCAACTCACCGAAACGGAGCCGGCAGTCGGCGAAGTCGCTGCCGAACGCGCCGACGCCAAGGGCGAACAGCGGCGACAGCCCGCCGAGCGACGTGCACGACTGCGCGGCGGGCGACTGGCCGTCGCCAGGACGGCCGACGACCGTCACGGTGACGGGCAGCGCCGGATCGGCCGGGAACACCTCGAACCGGATGCCGCCGCGCTCGATGACGGCGGCCTCGGGCGGCGGCGGGGCCGACGGCGCGGCGGGCGCCTCACCCCCGGTCAGCACCGCCAGCAGCCTGGTCACCTGCAGCACGGTGCGGACCGGCGCGGACGGTTCGACGACCTGGAACGTCCCGCCGATGGCAGCCAGTTGCTTGCGGTACTTCACCAGCACGGCAATGCCGGCCGAGCTGAGGAACGTGACCTTGGCCAGATTGAGGTGGAGGTGGTGATGCCCGTCGCGCACGGCCTCGCCGACCGCGGCGTCGAGGTGATCCGCCCAGTAGCCGTCGAGACGGCCATCCACGCCCAGGGTCACCGTGCCGGCATCCAGCGTTGTCGTGATGTCCATGCGGTCTCCGGCGACCTACCTGCGGCCCGGCACCTCAGCCGCCGACTGGAGGATGGCCGCCGCGTCGCGCCGGTGTACCCCGGCGGCGTCCACCACGACGTTGGCTTCCCGGACGGCGGCCTCGGGCACGGTCCACGGTTCACGCAGCCCGTCGAGCACGGTCAGGTTGACCGCAAGGTAGGGCGGCGTGACATCGAGCACGTCGCGGATCGGGATCCGCGCCATGTCGGCGCCCTCGAGAATGTCGGCCGTGAGCGCCGCCGCCTGGACCCCGACCTGGTAGAAGTCGGGGCCGAGGTCGAACAGCGTGCCGCGGTCCGGCTTGCCGGGCAACGAGGTGAAGACGGGGATGCGGGCCCGGCGGCACGTGGCAATGAGCAGGTCGACAGCCGGGTTGACGGTGTTGTCGCCGCCCATCCAGAGGGCCTGCACGTCACGCGCGATCAGGGAGTTGACGGCGTCCGGCACCGCCGACGACGCGTCCACGTTCGCCTCGAGCAGGTCAATGTCGAGGGCCTTTGCGACCGTCCGGGCCCGGCCGACGAATGCCACGGAATTCGATTCGGCCGGGTTCCACACCACGCCGACCCGCCTGAGGGCGGGCAAGGCCTGCCGGGCCAGCTGGAACGCCTTGTCCACCGGCGGAAAGGCCCCGATGCCGGCGAGGTGCGGGGGATGCACGGCCGGATTCGCGCGATCCAGGCCCGCGCCGACGACGAACGGGTCGGCGACCAGGAAGAACAGGTGCCGCACCTGGCCGTCCCGGTTGATGTTGGCGAGTGCCTGCAGGGACGGTGTGCTCGCCGTCAGCACGAGGTCGTAGCCGGCAGTCGTGAGCTGGCGCGCCAGCATGACGCCGGTCGGCATGTCGCCCTGAGCGTTGAACTGGCGAATCGAGATGGACTCGCCGTCGCGGTAGCCGCGTTCGGCGAGGCCGTCGATCAGGCCCCTGACCCCTTCGTCGAGCACCGGGGTATTGGCGTGCTGCAGCACCGCAATCACGGGCGTCTTGCGTGCCGCCGGCGCGCGCCGCCCGAGGTCCGACACCAGCAGCACGGCCGACGCCAGGCTGATGAGGACGATGCCGAGGGCGAGCCGCTTGATGGCGTACAGCATTGTCGGTCGCGCAAATCAATCCCGGATTGATTTATGCACTTCGGCGGCAGATTGCATAAATCAATCCGGGATTGATTATTCAGCCGCGGCCTTTCACGAGGTCCAGCACCACGGAAACCGTCTCCGCCGGCGAGACCTTGTACCAGGCGCCGAGGATCTTCCCCTTCTCGTCGATGAGGAACGACGACCGGATGATGCCGAACGACTTCTTCCCGTACATGTTCTTCTCGCCCCACACGCCGTAGGCCTCGGCCATCGCGTGATCGGTGTCCGACAGCAGCGGAAATCCCAGGGTGTACTTGTCGTCGAACTTCTTCTGCGCCTCGGGCTTGTCCGGGCTCACCCCGATGGCATCGATCCCGAGCCCGCCGAAATCGTCACGTGCGTCCCGCACGTTGCAGGATTGAATCGTTCAACCCGGCGTGTCGGCCTTCGGATAGAAGTACACGAGCAGCTTGCGGCCCTTGTAGTCGGACAGCTTCACGGTGTTCCCGTGCTGGTCCTTCAGCGAGAAGGCAGGCGCCTTGTCGCCGGGTTCGAGACGCGGCATCGGTCGGCTCCTTCGGTCTGCGGGCCGGGGCAGGCACGGCCAGGCCCGGACGGAAATGGGATATCCGAGAATGATATCTCGTCTCTCGGACGCTGGCTACGGACCGCGTGACAACACAACAGCCTGACGGTGTGACAGCGAGATCCCTGACGGCCACCGGCTGCGTCCGGCTGAAGCCGGACGCCACGAAGACACGCTCTCTTCTGTCTTCTGTCTTCTGTCTTCTGTCTTCTCTCTCCTACTTCGTCCTGCCCCCGATAAACCCCGCCACGTCGCGCGTGAGTGCCTGGTGCGCCGACGGGCGGATGTACATCATGTGCCCGCCTTCGTAGTACGTGAACGACACGCGATCGGTGATCTGCTTGTCGTAGGCCAGGTGGGACATGCTGAACTCGATGCCGCCGACGGTGGTCGCCATGTCGTAGTAGCCGCACAGCACCAGGACCTTCAGGAACGGGTTCTTCGCCATCGCCTGCCGCAGGGTCTCGGTCATGTCCATGTAGCGGTTCTGCACGTAGGTCCACGGCCGGACGTTGCCCGACGTCGGGTAACGCAGGTCCGTGTCCCACTTCAGGTCGTTCTTCACATAGTGCTGGAACGTGGCGACATACGGTCCGGCCAGGGCCGTGTTCGAGGGATCGAACTCCTGCCGTTCACCGGCCGCGTCGGCGTCGAGGGCTGTGAAGCGGCTGTCGAGGCGTCCGACGACGAGGCGCTTGTCCCGCAGCAACTCCTTGCGGAAGCGTCCCGGATCGATGCGCAGGTTCGACGCCAGAATGTACGGGACCGACAGCCCGGTGAACCGCGCCAGGCGCGCGGCGGCCGCCTGGCGTTCGGCCTCCGTGAGGGTATGGCCCTTCGTCAGCGCCAGCATGTACTCACCGAAGGCGAAGGTCCGCGCCTCATCGACCGCCACGGCCAGCGGCTTCTGCTGCAGATCGGCCGGCAACCGCTTGTGGTACCACGCCGTGGCCGTGTAGGTCTGCACCTGAACCGCCCACGCGATGTCGTTGTTGGGCGCCGGCATCAGGGTCTGGTACGACAGCAGCGCCGACAGCAGCACGATGCCGTTGAGCTCGAGGCCGTGCCTGGTCTGCAGTTCTCCCGCGAGGCCGGCGGACCGAATCGTGCCGTAGCTCTCGCCAATGAGGTACTTCGGCGAGAGCCACCGGTTGTACGTTTTCAGGTACTCGGCGATGAACTCGCCGAAGGCCCGGATGTCGCCGTCCTGGCCGTGGAACTGTGTGTTGTCGACACCCGCCATCACCCGGCTGTAGCCCGTGTCGATGGCATCCACGAACACGAGGTCGGACACGCCGATCAGCGAGTGCTCGTTGTCCACCAGGCGGTAGGGCGGCGCCGGCTGGAAGCCCTCGTCGGCCATGGCGGCGCGGCGCGGCGCGAACGACCCCATGTGCAGCCAGATCGACGCCGAGCCCGGCCCGCCGTTGTAGAGAAACGCGAGGGGACGCGTTCGCGCGTCTTCTCCGTCCTTCGTGTAGGCCACGAAGAACATCCGAGCCGCCACCTTGCCATCGTCGAGGCGGATCGGGATGGTGCCAGCCGTGGCGGTGTACCGGATGTCCTGCCCCCCGATGCGCACGGTGTGCGCGGTCTGTGCGGCATTCTCCTGGACGGCCGAGGCCGTCTCGCGGCTGCCCGGACGCGGCAGCGTCGGCGGCGCGTCGGGCGGCCCGCCGGGCCTCTGCTGGCCCGGGACCGGCACCGGCAGCAGCACGAACGCAAGACAGCCGACGACGAGGACGTGGCGCAGGGTCATGGGGATGCTCCTGTGAGGAAACGGGCCGTGATGATACCACGGGGCATTCGCCGGCCGGACCCGCGTGATCGTGCACGGGGTCTGGGGTATCATCGGCGCCTTGAACGCCAGCGTCCCGCGCCGCGAACCGCGGGCCGGAGATCGCCACTTCGCACGGGGAGCCGCCATGCGCACTGTTGCCGCCCGTCACGTCCGTCTCTTGACTGCCCTCCTGTTCGCAGCCCTCTTCGCGGCCGGACTCCTGGCCCAGGGACCTCCAGGCGGCGCGCTGCCGAACCAGCCGCCGGAGCCCCTGCGGTTCCGGTACGTCGGACCGCCCAGCGCCGGCCGGTTCTCGGCAATCGCGGGGATTCCCGGCAACACGCAGGTCTACTACGCCGGGTCGGCGTCCGGCGGCGTCTGGAAGACCACCGACGGTGCCCAGACCTGGGAACCCGTCTTCGACGACCAGCCGGTGCAGGCCATCGGCGCCCTGGCCGTCTCCCGGTCCAATCCGAACATCGTCTGGGCCGGCACCGGCGAGGCCTGGGCCATCCGCGACGCCGACGTGATGGGCGACGGGGTCTACAAGTCGACGGACGCCGGCAGGACGTGGGTCCATGCGGGTCTGCGCGAGACCGGCCGCATCGCGCGCATGCTGATCCATCCCACCAACCCCGACATCGTGTTCGCCTGCGCCCTGGGGCGCGCCACCGGCCCGCAGGAGGAACGCGGGGTCTTCCGGACGACGGACGGCGGGAAGACCTGGCAGCGCGTGTTGTTCGTCAACCCCGGCACGGGGTGTTCGGGGCTGTCGATGGATCCGAAGAACCCCGACGTGCTGCTGGCGGGCACGTGGGAAGTCGTGATGCACACGTGGGCCATGTTCAGCGGCGGACCGGGCAGCGGGGTCTACCGCTCGAAGGACGGCGGCGCCACCTGGCAGCGCCTCGAGGGTCCCGGCCTGCCGAAGCCGCCCGTCGGCAAGATCGACGTCGCCATCGCCCCATCGAACCCGAAGCGGATGTTCGCCCTCATCCAGACGCCGAACCAGGGCTCCCTCTGGCGGTCCGACGATGCGGGCGACACCTGGAAGGACGTGAGCTGGGACCGGCGACTGATCGGGCGGGCGGGTTTCTATATCCGCATCGAGGTGAACCCCCAGAACGCTGACGAAGTGCTGATCGCCAACAGCAGCTTCCATCGCTCGACCGACGGCGGCCTCACCTTCCCGCCCGGCGGCGGCCAGTGCGGCGACTGCCACGACATCTGGGTCGATCCGCAGAACGGCGACCACTGGGTGGTCACCGACGACGCCGGGCTCAACTTCACCCGCGATCACGGGAAGACGTTCCAGGCCGCGATCCTGCCGAACGGGCAGATGTATCACGTCGCGGTGGACGAGCAGGTGCCGTACTGGATCTACAGCAACCGGCAGGACGACGGCACCATGCGCGGCCCGGTGTCGTCGCCCTGGCCCGTGCCGAACGTGCCGTCGTATGCGGCGGCCCAGGGCCTGCGGGGGCCGCGCCCGGGCATGGGCGGCGGCGGCGGGGCGTTCGGGTTGTCGCGAGGCCCGGCCGTCAGCCCGTGGCAACAGGGGCTCGGCGGGTGCGAATCCGGCTTCACCATGCCCGTGCCGGGCAACCCGGACATCATCTGGGGCACGTGTTACGGCAACGAAGTCACGCGCTTCGACGCGCGGTTGGGCCGCGCACGGTCCGTGGCGCCGTGGATGCACACGCTCGACTCGGAGCCGGACAAGCTGAAGTACCGCTGCCACTGGTCGCCGCCGCTGGCCTTCGATCCGTTCGAGCCGGAGACGGTGTATTACGGCTGCCAGGTGATCTTCAAGACGTCGGACCAGGGCCAGTCGTGGTCGGTCATCAGCCCCGATCTCTCGACGCAGGACCCGAGCCGCATCGTGTCGTCGGGCGGGATCGTCGGCGACAACCTCGGCCAGTTCTACGGTGAGGTGGTGTTCGCGATCGCGCCCTCGATGCTCCAGCGGGGCCTCATCTGGGCCGGCACGAACGACGGCCTGATCTGGAACACGGTCGACGGGGGCCGCACGTGGGCCAACGTGACGAAGAACGTGGCCGGCCTGCGTGAGTGGGGCACGATCCGCCGGATCTACCCCTCGCGTTTCGACCCGGGCACGGCGTACGTCGCCGTGGACTACCACCTGATGGACCACCGCGATCCGTACGTCTACAAGACGGCGGACTACGGGCGCACCTGGAAGCGGATCAGCGACGGCCTGCCCAAGGGCCACCCGCTCGACTACGTGCTGAACGTCGTGGAGAACCCGAACCGCCGGGGCATGCTCTTCGCCGGCACGGGCCGGGCGTTCTTCTATTCGATGGACGATGGCGCCACGTGGACGCCGTTCAGGGACGGCTTGCCCGCCGCGCCCGTGACGTGGATCGAGGTTCAGGCTCAACACCACGATGTCGTGGTATCGACCTACGGCCGGGGCCTCTACGTGCTGCGCGACATCACGAGGCTCGAGCAGCAGGACCAGGTGGACGGGGCCGCGCCGGTCTTCTTCTACACGCCGCGCCCGGGGTTCCGTGAAGCGAAGAGCGGGGCGGCGGAGTTCCTGTACGCCGTCAAGGCGGAGTCGAAGGACCCGGTGACGTTCGCGATCCTCGACGCGGCGGGCACGGTCATCCGCACGATCGAGGGGCCCGCGCGGCAGGGGCTGAACCGCGTGATGTGGGACCTCCGCTACACGCCGCCGGCGCAGGTCGAACTGCGCACGATTCCGCCGGACAACCCGCACATCTGGGAGGAAGCGCGGTTCAAGGGCCAGACCACGCGCCCGATCCTGCACTGGGGCATCCAGGGACCGGTGCGCCAGGGCCCGCTCGTCACGCCGGGCGTGTATACCGTCCGGATGACGCACGGTGCCGTGAGCGTGGCGAAGGCGATCGAGATCATCAAGGACCCGGACATCAAGGCGCCGCCGTCCGATCTCGCGGCGGCGACCGCCGCCGGCCTGCGCATCCGCGACGCCCTGAACGCGTCGGTGGCCATGGTCAATCGCGTAGAGGTTGTCCGGAAGCAGATCGAGGACCTGCTGAAGGTGCACGCCGGCACGCCCGCGGTGGTCCGGGCGCTTCGGGATCTCGACAAGAAGCTCTGGGACGTCGAGATGATGCTGGTGACCCGCACGGAGGTGCACAGCGACGACAAGTGGTACGTGGAGGCGTACAAGGTCTACATGAACCTCGTCTGGCTGAACGGGGTCATCGGCAGCGGGGCCGGCGACGTGCAGGGCGGGGCGGACCATCGCCCGACGGACGCGTCGATGTTGGTGCTGGACATGCTCGAGAAGGAGCTGGCAGCCGCGCAGAAGGCCTTCGACGCCGTGATGGCGACGGATCTGCCGGGGTTCAACCGCGCGCACGCGGGGCGGCGCATCGCCCTCAAGTAGGCGCGGGACCGGCGTCCGGCCGGGGCGTGTAGAATGGCGGCCGTGCCAACACTCGGCGACGCGCTCCGGATCACGCGGGACTCGGTGGTTGCCTTCGTCGGCGCCGGAGGCAAGACCACGGCACTCGCCCACCTGGCGCGCGCCTTCGCACCGTGCGTGGCTGCCACCACCACCCACTTCGGCGACTGGCAGGGAGCCTTCGCCGACCGCCACGTCCGCTGGCCGGATGCCGATCTGTCGATGCCGGCGGGCGTGGACGACGACGAGGGTGTCGTCCTCGTGACCGGAGTCGCCGACGAACACCCGCACCGGCTGAAGGGCATCACGCTCGATCAGGCGGACGCGCTGGTGGCCGCGGCCCGCCGACGGCGACATCCGGTGTTCGTCGAAGCCGACGGTTCACGCCGGCGGCCGCTGAAGGCGCCCGCCTGGTACGAGCCGCCCGTGCCGCGTGGCGCCACGCTCGTGGTCGTCGTGGCGGGCGTGAGCGGCCTCGGCGAGCCGCTCGACGCCGGGCACGTACACCGCCCCGAGCGGTTCGCAGCCCTGTCCGGTCTCGAGCCCAACGCACCCGTGACCACCGCGGCGCTGGCCCGGGTGCTCCTGCACCCGGATGGCGGCCGCCGGAACGTGCCCCCGGCCGCCCGGACGGCGGTGCTGCTGACGCAGGCCGACACGCCCGGGCGCGTCGCCCTGGCGTGGGACCTGGCGGAACATCTGCGGCCCGGCGTGGATGCCGTCGTCGTGTCGCGGCTGGACCCGGAGGCCGTCGCGCCCACGCCGCTGGTGCTCGCCGTGTACGAGCGGGCCGACCTTCCCGCGTAGCCCCCCTGACGGCCGGCGCGCTGGACGCCCCCGCGCCCGATGTGGTTCGATCCTGGAAGTCGGTCATCTCCAGGAGGAGTTCGCACAATGTCCAAGGGATTCCGCAGAGCGGCCCGGGTCTGGGTCGCTGCCGGCGCCACGGCGCTGCTGGGCGCCGTCACGGCCGCCCAGCAGTCGCCGGCGCGACTCGATTATCCACAGACGAAGAAGGTCGATCACGTCGACACGTACCACGGCGTGGCCGTGCCCGATCCGTACCGCTGGCTCGAGGACGACAACTCGGCCGAGACCGCGGCGTGGGTGGCCGCACAGAACAAGGTGACCTTCGGGTACCTCGAACAGATCCCCTATCGGGGCCGGCTGAAGGCCCGCCTCGAAGCGCTCTACAACTACCCGAAGTTCGGAGCGCCGTCCCGCAAGGGCGAGTACTTCTTCTTCAGCAAGAACGACGGCCTGCAGAACCAGAACGTGCTCTACATCCAGAAGGGCCTCACCGGCACGCCCGAGGTCCTGATCGATCCGAACACGTGGTCCGAGGACGGCACGACCCGGCTGGCCGCGTTTTCGTTGTCGAAGGACGCGAAGTACGCCGTCGTCGGTGTCTCGCGCAGCGGGTCCGACTGGCAGGAGTACGGCGTGATGGAGGTGGCCACGCGGAAGATGCTGCCCGACAAGCTCGAGTGGATCAAAGTGTCGGGTGCCTCCTGGCGTGGCGACGGGTTCTTCTACAGCCGCTACCCGGCCCCAGCCAAGGGCAAGGAACTGTCGTCGGCGAACGAGAACCACCAGGTCTATTTCCACAAGGTCGGCACCCCGCAGTCGGCCGACACCCTGGTCTTCGAGGATGCGGCCAACCCCCAGCGTTTCCACAACGTGGGCACCACCGAGGATGAGCGCTTCGCGGTGCTCGTGGTCTCGGATCGGGGCAAGGGCAAGAAGGGCAACGCGGTCTTCGTCCGCGACCTGTCGAAGGGCGAGACGACGTTCCGGCCGCTCATCGGCGAGATTGGGGACGACTCGTTCGACGTGATCGACAACGTCGGCGACCGGATGCTCGTGCAGACCGACAAGGGCGCGCCCAACGGGCGCATCGTCCTCGTCGACCCGGCCAATCCGGCCGAGGCGAACTGGAAGACGGTGCTGGCCGAGCGGCCCGAGCCGCTGCAGGGTGCCGGCACGGCCGGCGGCAAGCTGTTCGCCACCTACCTCAAGGACGTGACGACGGTGGCCGAGGTGCATGCCCTCGACGGCACGCTCGAGAACGTCGTGTCGTTGCCGGGCCCGGGAACCGCCGGCGGTTTCGGCGGCGAACGCGACGATACGTTCGTGTTCTACACGTTCACGTCGTTCAACGTGCCGCCCACCATCTACCGCTACGACATCGCGACGAAGGCCAGCAGCGTCTTCCGGACGCCCGAGATTCCCGGCTTCGACGCGGCCGCGTACGAGACGAAGCAGGTCTTCTTCACCAGCAAGGATGGCACGCGCGTGCCGATGTTCCTGGTGTACCGCAAGGGCCTGAAGCTCGATGGCACGAACCCGACGCTGCTGTACGGGTACGGGGGCTTCAATATCACGACGGCGCCGTCATTCAGCGCGCTGCGCATCGCCCTGCTCGAGCAGGGCGTCGTCTACGCCTCGGCCAACCTGCGGGGCGGCGGCGAGTACGGCGAGAAGTGGCACGAGGCGGGCACGAAACTGAAGAAGCAGAACGTGTTCGACGACTTCATCGCCGCGGCCGAGTGGCTCATCGCGAACAAGTACACGTCTCCGGCGAAGCTGGCCGTCCAGGGCGGCTCGAACGGCGGCTTGCTGGTGGGCGCGGTCATCAACCAGCGTCCCGAGCTCTTCCGCGTGGCCATCCCGCAGGTGGGCGTGATGGACATGCTGCGGTTCCACAAGTTCACGATCGGCTGGAACTGGATCGCGGACTACGGTTCGAGCGACAACCCCGGGGAGTTCAAGGCGCTCTACGCCTACTCGCCGCTGCACAACATCAAGGCGGGCGGGACGTACCCGGCCACGCTCATCACGACAGCCGATCACGACGACCGGGTGGTGCCGGCGCACTCGTTCAAGTACGCGGCGACGCTGCAGGAGAAGGCGGACCGGACCAACCCGCTGTTGATCCGGATCGAGACCAAGTCGGGCCACGGCGCCAGCAGCACGACGAAGCAGATCGAGTCGCTGGCCGACATCTACGCGTTCATGTTCCACAACATGGGCGTGACGCCGCGGTTCTAGAGGCTGGAAGCTAGAGGCTAGAGGCTAGAGGCTAGAGGCTAGAAGCTAGAGGCTAGAAGCTAGAGGCTAGAAGCTAGAGGCTAGA
>CAYNDV010000056.1:0-5789 GCA_964396055.1 uncultured Vicinamibacterales bacterium
CTTCTGTCTTCTGTCTTCTGTCTTCTGTCTTCTGTCTTCTTCCCCCACGCCCCATGCCCCCTGTCACCGCACCGTGACGCGTTTCGCCTTCACGTTGTTCGTTTCGTCCCTTTCGGGCACCTCGGCGCCTGCATCGGCTCGCGCCAGCAGATAGTAGGTGCCGGGCGTCAGCCCCGCCGGGACGGTCCACGCCAGCGTGCCCTTGCTCGTGCCGGCGGCCGCCAGGGCCCCCACGGCATGCGTCAGCAGCAGCGTGTCGCCCAGTCCGATGGTCTGGTCCTGCGACAGGTAGAGCCGGGTCGCGGACGCGGGCGCCCGGCCGGGGCCCGCGTTCTTCGTTGTCACCGTCAGCGTGGCCTTCGCACCGCGCCGCAGCGGGGCCGGCGCCGTCAGCGCCGACACCAGCAGATCGCAGCCCACGGTCAGCGCCTTCACGCGCGCGTTGTTGCCCTCGTTCTTCTCGCCGACGTCGGCGTTGGCGTCAGCCGCCGCAATCACCCAGTACGAGCCGGGCGCGGTCCCCGGCGGAATCGTCACCGTCAGGATGCGCTTGCTGCTCCGCCCGGCGTTGAGGGCCGGCACGACGTGCGTGTCGAGCACGACGTCCCCGTCGTCCACCGCGGCATCGCGCGACAGGAACACCGCTGTCGTCGACGCCAGCGCCGCGCCGGGCCCGGCGTTCTTCGTCGAGACCACGACGGTGGCCGTGTCGCCGGCACCCAGACCGGCCGGCGCGGTCAGGCCCGACACGACCAGGTCGACGTCACGGTACGTGTAGCCGCCGGTCAGCGTGCCCGACAGGCCGTTGGGATGGCGCACGACGATGTCGGCGGCGCCCGGAGCGTGAGCAGGCGTCCGTGCCGTCAGGGCCAGCGGGCCGATCACGGTGACGTCGGTCGCTGCCGCGCCGCCGATGGTCACCGTCGTGCCCGCCTGAAAGCGCTGACCGACAATCGTGATCGGGGTCCCTCCCGCCGTGGGACCGAGCGGTGGATGGACACCGCTCACCACCACCGGCGGCAGCGGGAACAGGGCCGGGATCGGGAGTCCGACGAACAACTCCTGATCACTCAACGCGACATCGTGGTCGAACGGGAGCAGGTCGTCCCACGGCACCACGCGCCCGTTGAGCTGCCAGGTGCCGCTCCGGCGCTGGTACAGGTAGACGGCGCCCACCCGATCCCCCGGGTTCCTGACGCCTGGCGCCTGGACGGCGAGCCACGTACCGTTCAGCGACAGGCGCTCGCCGAAATGGTCGCCGGCCGCGCCGTCGGGCGCTACGAGCTTCACCGTCTGAGCCCAGCCGGACCCGTTGCGTTCGAAGAGATAGACGGCCCCGCGGCCGTCGGCGCCGGACGGGTTGTCGCCGGGAACGCCCACCGCGAGCGTTGTCGCATCGAGGGCCACGGTGTGGCCGAACACCGCGCCGTTGGTCAGTGGCGAGGGCAACACGGTCCGCGGAGCCCACGCGCCACCACTGTGCTCGAAGGTGCTGACCGATGCGTCGGCTCCGACGGCGAGCCAGGACCCGTCGACCGCGACCGATCGGCCAAACCCCTCGCCATGACCGGCCGCTGGAAGAAGTGACTGCGTGCGCGCCCAGTCGGCGCCCTGCCGGCCGTACAGCAGCACCTGCGCCGACGCGGAGACTCCGGCGGCAAGCACACCGTCGTCCATCGCGAGGGAGTGATATCCGTCAACGTCGGGCAACCCGACGCGTGCCGCGCATCGCCAGATGCCCGCCACCTGCTCGTACACGAACGTCTCGAAGCCACCTGCGCTGGTCATGCTGCCGACGGCAAACGCCGATCCGTCCGTGACGACGTCCAGGCCAAAGAGAGGACGTCCGTCCGGCGCGAAGAAGGCTTCCTCCAGCCGCCACCGGCCGCCGCTGCGCCGGTACGCGTACGCCTGGCCGGCCGTGAGTGCGTTGACGCTGCCCACCCGGCCCATGACGGCGAGCGTCCCGCGGACGTCGAACCCGCGGAAGGTGCTGAACGCGACCCTGTCCGGCGGATCGAGCACGGTGTCGGGCGCGCCGGCGGGCGGATCGAACCTGAAGGCGTCGCGCGCGGTGGCGCGCCCGCCGTCGGGGTTGACGACAGTGATGTCGACCACACCGGTGGCGTAGTACGGGGTCGTCGCGCGCGCCTGCACGCTGGTGCTCCCGGCGTGCGACACGTCGCCCGGTGGAACCTGCGATTCGCCGAAGTACACCGCCGGCCCGTCGAATCCAGTGCCGGTGATCGTCACCCAGTCGAGCGGCATCCCGTGATCGGGCGTGACGCTCGCGATGGTCGGGGGCGTCACGAAGGTGAATCCGTTGGCGCGCACGACGGGCGTGTGCCCCGGCACTGTGATGGCGACCTCGACCGTGCCCGCGCCGTGGGCGGGGGTCACGACGGCAAGCGTCCGCGCGTCGACGAAGGACACCGACCGTGCCGGGACTCCGCCAAACGAGACCGTGGAGCCGTCGGCGAAGTACGTGCCTGTCACCGTCAGCGTCGTGCCCCCGGCCACGGGGCCGACGTCCGGGGTGATGTCGAGCACCGCTGGTTGTTCCTCGTAGATCTGGACGCACCCGTTCTCCACGTCCGGCGTTGGGGCGTAGCAGGCCCGCTCCCGTCCGAATGCGACGGTTCCCGGCGCGACGGCGAGCGACGCCGGCGCACGCGGGTTGAGGTACGACCCGTGCAACCGCCCCGTCTCCACCCAGGCGCCGCTCGCGCCCGGGCCGGGCCCGCGAAAGACGTACGCGATGCCGTGCCAGGACAGGGCCCCGCCAATCGCCACCGTGCCGCCGCTCATCGCCACCGACGATCCGAACGACTTCTCGAGGTCCGGATCCCGCGGCGCGAAGGTGGCACCCAGCGTCCACGACGACCCGGCGCGATCGAAGAGAAAGCCCATGCCTGTCTGCGTGAGCCCGTTGTCGGCCCGCGGTGCGCCGACCAGGAGCCGCCCGTCTGAGAGGGCAACCGCATGGCCGAACTCCGCATCGGTCCCGGCAACCACGTCGGGGGCCAGCACCGGAGCGGCTTCTGACCACACCCCATCAGTCCGTGTGAATACCAGGACGCGTTCGGACGCGAGCGTCTCCAGGCCCGCCGCGACCACGTCGCCGTCGAGCGCAATGCCCGCGTCGAAGTTGTTGCCCCACGGCGCGTCCAGCGCCGCCTCCTGCTGCCAGCCGCCGGGGGCGCTGGCGAAGATCGCCAGGAAGCTCAACGGAAAGGACTCGGAGGTGGGCGCGCTGACGGCGACACGATCTCCCGACAGCGCCACGCCCGTGCCGAACCGGTGCTGGACGGCCTGTGACGCTGCCGTGAGGCGGCTGGTTTGCGTCCAGGTGCCGTTCCAGTCGAAGACGTACGCCGCGCCACCGCCGGCGTGTCCGGGCGCGCCGACCACGAGCCGATCGCCGCTGCTGGCGAGTGCCGCTCCGAACCGGTCGCCCGATGCCGAGTCGGACGGAGTCAGCATCGTTTCGTGGCTCCACGCGTCGCCGGTGCGCACGTAGACGCACACCCGGCCCGGCGCGCGGGGATCGTCGAAGGCGCTGCCGGGGTCGCCGACGAACAGCCGGTCGCCGGCAAGCGCGACGCTGGCGCCGAACGCATCGTTCGCGCCGTAGGCCGGGTCGACCAGTTCCTGCCCTTCGTGGCCTGGCTTGGGCCGGAACACCACGCTCTGGCCTGCCGGCACCCAGAGCGGCTGGTCCGGGCGCCAGATCCCGACCGCAAACGTGCCTGCGCCGTGCGGCGGCAACTGCGCGGTCAACTGCGTCGGATCCGCGCCGGTGGCGCTGGCCGAGGCGCCGCCGACCAGCAGCGTCTCGGTCGCGTTGAAGCCCATCCCGTGGATGGTCAGCGTTGACACCTCGCCGGCATCGAACGTCGTGGGCGAGATCGACGTGATCACGACCTCGGTGGTGAACGTGTACGCCGCGTCCAGGGACCCCTGCTGGCCGTCGGCATTCTCGACCCGAACCGGCACCGTCCCCGCGGCGTGCGCGGGGGTGCGGGCGTGGATCACCGTGTCGTTGATCACGACCACCGAGGTCGCTGCGGAGCCGCCGAAGGTCACCGTGGCAGGACCCTGGAATCCTGTACCCGTAATGGTGACGGGCGCGTTGCCGAGCGTGGACCCACGGTCCGGCGTCACCAGGGTGACCGTCGGCGGCGGCACGTAGATGTAGGCGCCGTGAGCGACGCCGCTGAGGCCGGTCGTCGTGCTGGTGACGGTGACATCCACTACCCCCGCGGCGTGGGCCGGAGGCGCCACCACGATCAACTCGGGGTCGGGCCGCAGCACGACCGCTGCCGGCAGTCCATCGAACGCCACGTCCTCGCTGCCGTCGAAGCCGCTCCCCAGAATCGTCACGGTACCGCCGCCGGTGAGGGGTCCGCGATCGGGCTGGGCGCTGCTGACCGACGGCGGCCTGGCGTAGCGGAAAGTCCCCGCCCACGTCGCCGCCGTGCCGTCGGGATTGGTGACAACGGCGGCGACGGTCCCGGCGGCGTGAGCGGGCGCCACGCCGGTGAGGCGCGACTCGCCCTCCAGAACCGGATCGTCGAGGGGCACGCCGTCCAGTGTCACGACCGAGCCGGGCACGAAGTGATGGCCCTCGGCCGTCACCGGCGTGCCGCCGAGCGTCGATGCCCACGCGGGCACCAGGCTCCAGAGCACCGGCGGCAGGTCGTACGCGTAGCCCGCGCCCTGCATGGCGTTGCCGCCCACCTGCCGCCCTGGCGCCCCCGCGATCACGGTGCGGCCGTCGATGGCGATGCTGGTGCCGAAGTTGTCGTACGCGGCCCCATCCGCGAGTTCGAGCGTCCGGAATTCGCTCCAGGTTCCGCCGGACCGGACGAAGACGAACGCGCCGCCCTGCGCCTCGTTGCCTCCGACGGTGTGGTCAACAGTGCCGACGACCGCCGTGTCGGCGCTGACGCCCAAGGTTGATCCGAACTGCTCGCCGTCTGCCGGCGAGGGCGCTGTCAACTGCGCCTGGTGGTCCCAGGCACCGCCGGCGTAGACGAATACATGGGCCGCGCCGGACGAAGGCTGGCCGCCGGCCATCGTGTTCGGGGCTCCCGCCACCACCGTGTCGCCGTCCAGGGCCACGCTCGATCCCAGCGCGTCGAAGGCCGAGGCGCCCGGCGCGGCCAGCGTGCCGTCGTCGTTCCAGGCCGTGCCCGTCCAGCGGAATGGACGGACGCTGCCCGTGCCCTCCACGCCGCCGACGTCGTCACCGGGCGCGCCGCCCACCAGCAGGTCGCCCTGCAGCGCGACGCTGCGCCCGAAGAGGTCGCCCTCGGCGCCGTCGGCGGGCGAAAGCCGGTCGCGCTCGGCCCAGTCCGTGAACTTCCTCGTGAACACGTAGACGGCGCCCTGCAGGCCGTGTCCACCTGCCGTCGCGCCGCCGGCGCCCACGGCCAGACGGTCGCCGTCAATCGCGACGCTCTCACCGAAATTCGCGCCGTCGCCGTACACGCCGTCGCTGGCCTGCAGCTTCGCCTGGCAGGTCCATGCGGACGACCCGCGCACGAAGACGTACACCGCGCCGCGCCACTCGTCGGTCCGCTTCGCGCCGACGACCACGGTGTCGCCGTCGACGGCGACGGCCGACCCGAAGGCGGTCGGCATCGCACCGCCGTCACCCGTGAGCACCGCTTCTTGAGTCCAGACGCCGCCCACGCGCCGGAAGACGTATGCGGCGTTGGTGGTGCCGGTCATCCCGCCGCTGCCGACGACGGCGACGTCACCGTCGAGGGCCACGGCCACGCCGA
>CAYNDV010000056.1:5889-11221 GCA_964396055.1 uncultured Vicinamibacterales bacterium
GTTCCTGGTGGTGACGCCGACGTTGCCCGTGGCACCCGGTCCCAGCGCCACCACGGCCGAGAGGGCGGTCACCACCAGGTCGACGTCCCGGTACGTGTACCCGCCCGCCAGGGTGCCCGAGAGCCCGTTCGGATGCCGGACGACGACGTCCACCACGCCCGAGGCGTGGGCCGGCACGCGCGCCGTGAGTGTCGTGGCATCCACCACCGTCACGTTCGTCGCCCCGACGCCGCCCACCGTCACCGTCGAGCCGGCCTCGAAGTGCTGGCCCCCGATCGTGACGACCGTGCCGCCTGCCGCCGGCCCCTGCGCCGGGTGCACGCCGCCCACCACGACAGGCGGCAAGGGGTACAGGGCCATGCCGTGCGCGGCACGAACGAGCAGGTCCTGGTCACAGACAGCGACGCCGGCTCCGAACGACGACCAGATGTCCCAGGGAACGACCCGACCGCTCAGCTGCCACCCGTCGCTTCCGCGTTCGTAGAGGTACACGGCGCCGCGCGAGAGGGCCCCGTCGTCCACACCGGGCGCGAGCACCGCCAGCCAGCGGCCGTGGAGATGGACCCGGTCGCCGAACTCATCGCCGGCACGCCCGTCTGGCGCGATGAGGTGTGCCGTCTGCGCCCAGCTCGACCCGCGGCGTTCGAAGATGAACACCGACCCGCGTCCAGCCTCGCCGGAAGGGTTGTCGCCGGGCGCGCCCACGGCCAGGGTCGTGTCCTCGAGGGCGACGGCGTGGCCGAAGACTCCGCCATTCGCCAGCGGTGACGTAATCACGGTCCGGGGCAGCCACGCGCCGGCGACCTGTTCGACGGTCGTCACGGACGTGTCGGCACCGACGGCCAGCCACGCACCATCGACGGCCACGGCCCGGCCATACCCCTCGCCGGCGCCGTCGGGCGGGCCCAGTGTGTACGTCCGTGTCCAGCCGCGCGGGCCGCGCGCGAAGATGTGCACCTCGCCCGGCTCCGTCGCGCCCGCCACGAGCCGGCCGGCGTCCATGGCGATCGGGCGGTAGCCCGCCCCGGGGATCCTCATGCGCGCGGCGCGCCGCCACACGCCCGCCGTCTGCTCGTAGACATGGACGTCGAACGAGTTGTCCGGCAGGACGTCGCCAACAGCGACGGCCGCTCCGTCTGTCGCGCCGGATACGCCGAACAGCCGCGAGCCCCCGGGCGCGGCAAACGCCTCCTCGAACCGCCATCGGCCGTCTCTGCGCCGGAAGACGAACGCGCGGCCGGCTGTCGGCCAGGGAGGAGGCGCGCCCGTCCCGCCGAGCACCGCCAGGGTGCCCTGCGCGTCGAGGCCTTCAAGGGTGCCGTCCCAGGTGGCTGGCGGGACGAGGAGTGTCCCGGGCGCTCCATCCGGCGGATCGAGGCGGAACCCGTCACGCAGCGTCGCTCGTCCACCGTCCGGGTTGACGACCGTGGTATCGACGAACCCCCATCCGTTGCTCTGGGTCCAGACCTGCGCCTGGATCGTGGTGCTGCCGGTGAAGAAGGTGTGATCGGCCGGGTTGGCTTCCTGCCCGAGGTAGAGGACGGGTCGTGAGAAGCCCGTGCCCGTGACGGTGATCCAGTCGAACAGCCTCCCGTGGTCCGGCGCGATGCTCGTCAACGTCGGGGACGGCACGTAGACGAAGCCTCCCTGGAGGACAACTGGATCTTCGCCCGGGACGGTGACCGCAACCTCCACGACGCCGGGCGCGTGCGGCGGCGTCACGGCAGCCAGCGTCCAGCCGTCCGCGAAGGTCACCGTTCCGGCCGGTGTGCCGTCAAACGCCACCGAGGCTCCGTCACGGAAGAACTGCCCGCTGATGAGGAGGGTCGTCCCGCCTTCGGCCGGTCCGATCGCCGGCGTCACGTGTCCGACGGACGGCGCGGCCGTGAACAGCCGGACGCAGCCGTTGTCGATGTCGGCGGTCACGTTGCGGTAACATCCGCCGTGCCCGACGGCAATCGTGCCGCCCTCTGCGGCCAGTGATTCAGGCATGCCGTCGCCGGAGACGGACGCGAGCAGGCGCGCCGCCTCCTCCCAGCTTCCCGACTCTCCGCTGCCGGGTCCCGTCAACACATAGGCGGCCGCACCCAACTGCGTGACGGCCCCGAGCACCACGAAGCGATCTGTGAGCGCCACCGTCGATCCGAACGACTCCCGCACCTCGGGATCGCGCGGCACGAAGGTCGCGATGAGGCTCCACGACGAGCCCGCCCGCTCGAAGAGGTAGCCGGCGCCGCTCTGCGACAGACCGGTGTGGGTCAGCGGCGCGCCGACGAGGATCCGTGGCCCGGAGAGCGCCAACCGTTTCCCGAAATCGCCGTTCCATCCCAGGGCGGACTCAGGCGGCGTGAGCACCGCTGTCTCGAGCCAGGCCGCGCCCTGAAGCTCGAAGACACGGACTTCTTCGCGGAACTCATAGCCGATCGCGGCAACCGTGCCGTCGATCACCACGTCGGAGACAGTGGCCTGGTTGGCCGCGCCGTGCAGCGTCCCTTCCAACTGCCAGCCCGCCGCCCCATGCGTGTACACCGCCGCGTACGGCGGCTCCGCGCCAACCTGGCAGGGCGCGCCGACGAGAATCCGCGATCCCGACACTGCCAGGTGTTGACCGAAGCAGCCGCTGTCGGCTTCGCCGCCTGCGGTCAGGAGACCGGTTTGCACCCAGCCGGCCGTCCGCTCGAACACGAACACCGCCCCGCCGGACGGATGCCCGGGAGCGCCCACGACCAGTCGGGTACCATCGCTGGCCATGGCGGTCCCGAAGAGGTCGCCGCCGCCTGAGTCGGATGGGGTGATCGTGGCCTCGAACGCCCAGGCCGTCCCGCTGCGCACGTAGACCTGGACACGGCCAGGCGCTCGAGGCACGTCGAAGGGGTGGCCCGGATCACCCACGAAGAGGCGGTCGCCCGCCAGTACCGTGCTGGCGCCAAACTGGTCCGGCTGGAAGTACGTGGAATCGACGAGTTCCTCCTGCTCGTGACCCGCTGCGGGCCGGAACACGAGAGGCTGGTCAGCCGGCACCCAGAGCATCTGGTCGGCGCGCCAGATCCCGACGGTGAACGTCCCGGCGCCGTGCGGAGGCAGGTCCACCAGCAGTTCGGTCGGGTCGGCGCCCGTACCTTCCGCCCTGGCACCGCCGAAGAGAATCGTTTCGGTCGGGCCGAAACCGGCGCCGCGGATGGTGAGGGTTACCCCGGTGCCGGCGTCGATCGTGGATGGCGAGATCGACGTGATCGTCACGCCGCTGGTGTAGGTGAAGCCGGGGGACAACGTCCCCTGCTGACCGTCCGGGTTCTTCACCACGACGGACACGGGGCCGGCGGCGTGCGCCGGTGTCCGGGCGCGCAGTGTCGTGGCGCCGTCGACGATCACCGACGTGGCCGCCGCGCCGCCAATCTCCACGGCCGCTGATCCGTGAAATCCCGTGCCGCTGATCGTGACGGACGTGCTCCCCGTCGTCGGCCCCGACGCCGGGGTGACGCCCGTGACGGTAGGCGGCGCAAGGTACGTGTACCCGGCTTCCAGTGTCGCACGCAGCCCGTTCGTGTTGGCAAGCACCACGGCAACGGTGCCGGCCTCATGGGCGGGTACGCGCGCGGTCACGAGCGTCGCGCTGAGGCCCGCCACGTCCGTGCAGGCGTGGCCGCCAACGGTCACCAGGGGATCGGGTTCGAAACCGGTGCCGGCGATCGTGATTGTCGTGTTGCCCGTCACCGGCCCGAACGCCGGCGTCACGGTGGTGATCGTCGGCGGGGTGACGAAGGCGAACCCGCCGGCGAGCGTGCCGCGGCCGCCATCCGGGGTCGTCACAGTCACGTCCGCCGCGCCAGCCGCGTGGGCCGGCGTCCTCGCCGAGATCAGGCCGGGGCTCCACACCGTGACGTCGGTAGCGGCCGTGGCGCCAAACGTCAGCGCCGCATCCGGCGCGAAGTGCAGCCCGCCCACCGACACCACCGTGCCGCCCGCTGTCGAACCCACCGTCGGCGCGATGTCGAATACGACGGGCGGCAGTGCGAACACGTAGCCCGCGCCCTGCATCTCGTTGGCATCCACGTCCCGGCCAGGTGCTCCAGCCACTATCGTGCGCTCGTCGATCGCCACGCCCGTGCCGAGTTGATCCCAGGACACGCCGTCCGACACCTGCAGGCGCCGGAAGTCCGACCACGCCGTCCCATCGTGGATGAAGACGTCGACCGTGCCCTGCCCGCTGTTCGCGCCCACGGTGTGGATCGGCGTGCCGACCACCAGCGTGGACCCGCTGACGCCCACGGCGTGGCCGAACTGGTCGTACTGCGCCGGTACGGACGAGACGAGCCGCTGGCGGTGCAGCCATGCCAATCCCGACCACCCGAACACGTCCACCGCCCCGGCCCCGGCCAGCATGTCGACGTACACGCCGGTGGCGCCGGCGACCACCGTGTTGCCGTCAATCGCCACGCTCGCGCCAAGCTGCTCGTAGGCGGCCGGCGCCGGCGCCGTCAGCGTCCCGCGCTCCGCCCACACCGCCCCGGTGTAGCGAAACACGCGCGCGCTCCCCGCCTGGTCCGCGCCCGCCACGGTGTCGCCGGGCGCACCGCCCACGAGGTTGTTGCCGTCCAGCGCCACGCCGCGGCCGAAATGATCGTTCTCGGCGCCATCGGCCGGCGACAGCTTCGCGTCCGGCATCCACGTCGTCGCCGACCGCGCGAAGACATGGACCGCGCCCTGGCCCCAGCGGGCGTCCACCGTCGCCCCCGGGGCCCCCACCGCCACGCGGTCCCCATCCACCGCCACACTCTCGCCGAAGGTGTCGCCCGACGCCCCATCTGCCGCTTCCAGGCGTGCCTGCCGCGCCCACGTCGTCCCGTCGGAAACGAAGACGTAAGCGAGTCCCCGCCAGTCGTTGGCCCGCGGGGCTCCCACCACCACCGTCTGCCCGCTCACACCGACGGACTTGCCGAAGTCGCTCATCATCCCGGCGTCGTCCACGGTGAGGCACCCCGCCTCGACGCGCGTCGTGAAGCACGCCTCCTGCACCCACGCGCCATCCACGCGCCGGAAGACGTAAGCGGCCGCGTTCACCCCGCTCGCGCCGGTGGCTCCGACGACGGCCACGTCGCCGTCGAGCGCCACGGCCGTACCGAACTGCTCGTACGCCACGCCCGACGAGGCCACCAGTTGCTGGATCGGCTCGAGGACGACACGAGGCGGGATAGCTGCGTACTGCGCGCGCGGGAGTCCGTCGAGCCCCGGACCAGCCGGCAGGCCCGCGCGCAGAGTGAGGCCGGCCAGAAGCGCCACCCCGACTGTCGCGATGATCCGACGCATGACGTCCCCCCGAATCCCGTGTTCC
>CAYNDV010000056.1:11321-21365 GCA_964396055.1 uncultured Vicinamibacterales bacterium
CCCACGTCCCCGGCCCCGCCTACCGCACGACGTAGCCCTGCGTGAACTGATTGTTGGTCTCGTCTGTCTCCGGCCGCGCGCACGCGCTGTCGGCGAACGCCAGCAGGTTCTTCGCGCCCGCGGCGCCGGCCGCCAGGCCGGGCACCGTCACGACCTTCCGCCCGCCCTTGCCGATCCGGCCCACGGTGACAGTCTTGTCGCCGATCTCGCCGCACCCGGGCGGGCCGAGGCGATCGAGCCACAGCGTCAGCGACCCGACCTCGCCGGCCGCGTCACCCTGGTTGCGGATGGTGACCTTCGCCTTGAACAGCGCGCCGGTGAGCGGGGAGACGGGCACGAACGTGATGCCCGTCACCACGAAGTCGGGCTTCGGCAGGACGACGTCGTACGCGAGCGCACGCGTGTTGTTGCCCTCATCCGCCTCGGTTGTGACGCACCCGGCGTCGGCCATCACCTGGGCGGTCTTCGCGCCTTCCAGCCCCGCCACCAGCCCCCGGAACACCACCTGTTTCTGCGCGCCGGCCGCCAGCGGCCCGAAGGATCGGGCGGCGTCGGCCGCCTCGCCGCACCCGGGCACGCCGGGCCGATCGAGCCACGCGTTCACGGTGCCGAGCGTGCCGGCCGCCAGGCCCTGATTGCGCACGGTGGCCTTCACGGTCACCGGCTTGCCCGGCACCGGTACGGGCGGCACCGTCGTGACGGCAGTCACCACGAAGTCGGGCCGGGTCTGCAGCGTCGCCGTCACCGTGCAGTCGGCCGTCATGGCGGCTGTCGTGTAGGTAAGCCCGATGAGGATTCCCGCCCCGCAGCCGGTCACGTTCTGGAGGCCGTACCCCGGGGCGGGCGCAATGACGCACGACGAGTTCAGCCCGTGCGGCACGGGGTTCGGATCGCACGTCATCGTGCCGGCTGCCGGCGGCACGACCACGGGCGTCACCGTGTGCGTGACCTGCAAGAAGGTGGCGGTGCAGGCCCGATCCACGTCCAGCAGCACGCTGGTCGTCGTATTGACGCCCGAGCAGTCGCCGCCCCACCCGTCGAACGTCGAATCGCCGGCGGCCTCGGCCGTCAGGCCCACCAGCGTCCCGCTCGGGTACGACCCCGACCCGACGTCGCCCACCCAGGCCAGGCTGCCCGAATCGGGCGTCACGGTGCCCGAACCGGAGCCGGTCTTCGTCACGGTCAGCGTGCGCGTGTCGGGCAACCCGCCGCGCACGGGCCACACGCTGTTGTAGCCGTTCGCCTTCGGGTGCGTGAGCCGATCGCCGCCGTGCAGGGTGACGGAGCGAGCCAGCGTGGGATCGGTGGCGAAGGAGGTCGACGTCCACCGGAACGCCCGGGCCGAGGGGAGCACCGCGTTGTCGAATCCGACCGACTCGAGCCATTCGCCGAGCGAATCGCACGCGGCGGTGCCGCACGTCTCCTCGTTGAAGCCCCAGTGCGCGAGGCTGCCAAGTTCCACCTCGTTCGGCAGCCGCCAGTCCGAGTAGCCGCAGTACGTGAGAGCATTGGCATCCGACAGGGCGTTGGCCCACAGCCGTGTCGTGCCCTTGAGGTCGGCGTTGGCCGTCCACATCAGGCCGGTCAGCGTGTCGAGGATGCACGTATCCGAGCCGACAACCACGGTCTCGAACCGGGTAGCCGGCGTCCATGCGTACCCGCGGCGGAACTCGCCGTCCTGGCCGGTGTCCTCGCAGTCGATCTCGTCGCCGCCCGTGTCCCAGCATGTCTGCTGGCCCGTGGCGGGCACCTGGACCGCGCCGGCCGTGCCGCTGTCACGCACGGGCCAGAGACGGGCCTGCTCCCCACCCTTGTGACGCACGCCGATGGTCCCTTCGCTCGTGGTGTACAGCGACGCTTCCTTCGCGTACCACTGGCTGATGGCGGACGTGGTGGACGACCAGTAGGGCCCGCGTTGCACGTTGGTGAACCCGGCCGTGGTCAGCCAGTCCACCATGTCGGCGCAGAACGCCCCGCCGCAGGCGGCCTCCACCGACCCGCGGTGCATCAGGCTGGCGAGTTCGTTGATGTTCGGCACGCGCCAGTCCGTATGACCGCACGGGGCATGCTCGGTCACCTCCACGAACGCGTCCGCCCACAGCATGAAGCCGCCCGCCAGGTCGGCGTTCTTCGGCCACATCAGGCCGGTCAGCGTGTCGACCAGGCAGTCGGACTCGGCGCCGCTGCCGGCGACGAAGCGCGTGGCAGCGTCCCAGGCGGTGCCGGCCCGGAACTCGCCGTCCTGACCGGTGCCGGCGCAGGCAATCTCGGTGCCGGCCGTGTTGTAGCAACGCGTCTGGCCCGAGGCGGGCACAGCGACGAGGCCCGCCTCGCCGGGCCGCGCCTGACCCCCCGCCGGGGCGGGGCCCTGGGCCGTCGCCGGGATGGTCAGCAGCGTGAGGGAGAAGACGGAGAGGACAACGATCGAGGAATACGGGAACGTCCGCTGGCGCGCCATGGCTGCCCTCCCTGAAGTACCCGAGGGACCGCGACCAACGACGACGAGCGACGCAGGGGCAGCGAGTGTATGCTACATCCGGGCGGGACGGGACGCCACGCCCCGCCTACCGCACCACGTACCCCTGCGTGAACTGGTTGTTCGATTCGTCCTTCTCCGGCCGGAGACACGCGCTGTCGACAAACGCCAGCAGGTTCTTCGCGCCGGCGGCGCCCGCCGCGAGCCCGGTCACGGTCAGCACCTTCCGCGCACCCTTGCCCACGGCGCCGACGTTCACCGTCCTGTCGGCGGCGTCGCCGCAGGCCGGTGCCGCCAGCCGATCCAGCCACAGGCCGAGCGCCCCGCCGTCACCCGCCGCATCGCCCTGGTTCCTGACCGTGACCTTGGCCTTGAAGAGCGAGTCGGCCATCGGCGACGCGGGCACGAACGTGATGCCCGTCACCACGAAGTCGGGCTTCGGCAGCACGACCGTGTACGCCTGGGCCGCCGCGTTGTTGGCCTCGTTCGCTTCCGCCGTCACGCACTGGCTGTCGGCCATCACCTGCAGCGTCTTCGCGCCTTCGGGCCCCGCCACCAGGCCGCGGAAGACCACCTGCTTCTGCGCGCCCGCGTTGACGCGCCGCACGGCCTTCGTTCCGTCGCCGATCTCACCGCAGGCCGGCGGCGCCGCCCGGTCGAGCCACACGCTCACGGTCCCGGCCTCGCCGGCGGCCAGGCCCTGGTTACGGAGCGTGGCCTTCACCGTCACCGGCTTGCCCGGCACCGGCACGGCAGGCGTGATGACGATCGCCGTCACGACGAAATCGGGCCGGGTCGCCAGCGTGGCCGTCACCGCGCAGTCGTCGGTCACGGCGCCGGTCGTGTAGACCGTGCCCTCGAGCGTGCCCGCCCCGCATCCCGTGACGCTCTGGATGCCGTAGCCCGCCGCCGGCGTCACGGTGCACGCCGAGGTCGAGCCGTGCGTCACCGGGTTCGGCTCGCACGCCATCGTCCCCGCCGCGGCGGGTATGACCACCGGCGTGATGGCATGGGTGACCAGCGTGAAGGTGGCGGTGCACGCTTTCGGCCCGTCCATCAGGACGTCGATCGACGGATCCGAGCCCGTCCCGCAGTCCCCACCCCATGCTTCGAACGCGGAATCGTCGGCGGGATGGGCGATCAGTTCCGCCGTGAGCCCTTCGTGGTAGATGCCCTCGCCGGTGATCGTGCCGGTGCCCGTGCCCAGCGTCGTCACGGCGATGGCGTAGGTCATGTCGGACGCGCCCTGGGCGTTGCGCACGGGCCACACGCCCGAGAAGCCGAAGTACTCGGGCTCGTCCTTGTCCGCCCGTTCGATGCGGCCGAGACCGAAGGACCAGGCCGTGTCGGGCCACGCTGCCGGCGTCGTCGACGTCCACGCAGCCTCCAGCACGTGTTCGAACGGCGATCCCGGCATGAACAGGCCGCCGGCGTACGAGTAATCGTGCAGGCTGAACCCCTCGACGCTGTCCGGCAGGCGCCAGTTACTGTACCCGGCGGCGCAGAGCGGATAGAGGCCGGCGTTCATGCCAGCCACGAACTCGAGGGCGTGCGGCCACGAGACTCTGCCGTCGCCGGCGACGTCGTCGGTGTCGAACGACGGGTAGTGGGTGGCGATGCAGTTGCCGTCCTGGTGCCAGATGAGCCCCGTCAGGTTGTCCTTCACCGTCGCGTTGCCCCGATCGGTGAAGCGCGGGTCGGGCCACGACACGCCGGGACCGATGTCGGCGTCGTCACCCGTGCGAAACACCTCGGTCGCGCCGGAGTTCCAGGCATTGGACGGATAGACGGGGTCGGGCGCGCCGGCCTGTCCGGCTCTGACCGGCCACGCCAGACCGTTCTGGTGCTTGTACGCCGTCACCACCCGGCCCCGGTCGACGCCCACCTGCCAGGCCTTTGCCGTCTCTGTCGCCGTCGTGGTCGACGACCAGTACATCGTGCCCACGCCGACGAAGCCCTGGCTCATCAGCCAGTCGCTGTTGGTCGCGCACGGAGCGCCGCCGCAGGATTCGGCGCTGAACCCCTCGTTGAAGAGCGTGCGCACGTCGACGACCGTTCCGAGGCGCCAGTCATCGAAGCCGCACAACCCGCGTCCGTTGGCATCATCGATGGCGTCGTCCCAGGACTTCCAGTCGGCGGCGGGGGCCTTGGCCCACATGAGGCCCGTGAGCCGGTCGGTGATGCAGTCCGCGCCCGCGCCGGTGCCGGCCACGAAACGCGGCGACGGCCACTCGGCGCCTCTCCGCGATTCGCCGTCCTGGCCCGTGCCGGCGCAGGCGATGACAGTGCCGAGCGCGTCGTAACACACCGTCTGCCCGGTGCGGGGCAGGCTCAGGATGCGCGCGTCGTCGGCGCTGAAGCGCGCCGTGCACGCCTTGTCCGCGTCCACGACGACGCCGATTGACAGGTCGGTGGCGGTGCCGCAGTCACCGCCCCAGCCGGTGAAGTGCGAGTCGGCGCTCGCCGTCGCCACCAGCGTGGCGGTCTGGCCGTGCACGTACGGGCCCGCGCCCGTGACCGTGCCCGTGCCCGTGCCGATCGTGGCCACCGTCACGACGTGGGTGGCCTCGAATGCGGCCGTGACGCTCATGGCCTTCGTCATGTTGAGCGTGCAGGTGCCTGTCCCCGCGCACGTCTCGCCCGACCAGCCCGTGAAGACGGATCCGGGATCCGCGGCCGCGATCAGGATCGCGGAGGAGCCGTGCGGAAAGGCCCTGGTCCCGACGGGGCCCGTCCACGTCAGGTCGCCGCCGTCAGTCGTGACGCCACCGGAACCCGCCCCGGTCTTCGTCACGGTCAGGGTCTTGGCGGCAAGCACGATGGAGGCCGTGACGTTCCGGTCGGCATCCATCGTCACGACGCACGTGCCGGTGCCCGAGCACCCTTCACCGGCCCACCCGATGAACGTGGACCCGGCATCGGCGGCAACGCTCAGCGTCACGATCGTGCCGGCCGCAAAGTCCGCCGACCCGCCGAGATTGCCCACCCACGTGACGCCACCGGGTTCGGCGGTCACCGTGCCGCTGCCCAGGTCGTCGCCGGTGGTGCCCTGTTTGCGCAGTTGCAGCGTGTAGGTGACGGGAGGCGTGGATGACGGCACGGTGCGCACCAGCCACGCCGCGCGGTCCCAGCCCTTGTCCTCGGGCGGCTTGAGCTGCCACGTGCCGGTGTCGAAGGACCAGGCCTGGCCCGGCGTGCCAGAGACGTCGGTGGACGTCCAGTAGGCGGTGTCCACATTGATGAACGGATGGCCTGTCGGCAGGGTGGCCGGGTAGCCGCGCGATCGGTCGGCCAGGCTCAGCATCTCGGCGGTGTTCGCCAGGCGCCAGTCGCGGAACCCGGCCATGCAGTCGCCGTAGACGCCGCCGTTCACGCCGCGCACGAACTCCAGCGCCACCCACCAGGCCACGCGGCCGTCGGCCGTGAAGTCCGGGTCGGCCTCCGGGTGGTTCGTCAGCATGCAGTTGGCGTCCTTCAGCCACATGAGGCCGCTGAGCGTGTCGGTGACCGTCTCGCCACTCTCGACAAAGCGCGGAGCCGGCCACGACACGCCCGCCAGGTGCGCGCCATCGTCGCCTGCGCGGTAGCTGATCTGCTGGCCGGTACGCGGCAGGTTGGCGGGATACGCCGCGTCGGGGGCGCCGGCCTGGCCGGCGCGCACGGCCCAGGCGTAGTACGGGTTCGGCTTGGACGTGGTCGAGGCACGGCCGTCGAGCAGGTTGACGTGCCACGCGTCATCGGCCGGATTGCCGCCCCACGAGGTCGAGGCCCAGTACCAGTCGGGCTCGACGCCGGTGAAGCCCTGGGTGTTGAGCCACGCCGCCGGCGTCTCGCAGGGCGCTTCACCGCACGCCTCTTCCGCGAAGCCGTAATGCACGAGCGACTGCATCTCGGCCAGGTTGGCCAGGCGCCAGTCGTCGTGGCCGCACCACATGCCGATGTTGATGTCGTCGATGGCCTCAGCCCAGGTCCGCGTCGCCGCCGTCACCGGCGACTGCGTCCACATGACGCCCGTCAGGGTATCGGTCACGCAGCCGGCCTCGGCACCGCTGCCCGCGACGAAGCGCGGCACGGGCCACGCCGCACCGGCGCGCGTGTCGCCATCGTGGCCCGTTCCCTGGCAGGGAATGAGCATGTGGTCGCCGCTGTGGCAGAGGCGCTGGCCGGTGGCGGGCACCTGCACGCGGCCGGACGGAACCACCCGGCTGAACGCGGCGCCAACGGTGCGGTGATCGGACATCGTCACCAGGCAGGGATCGGTGCCGCTGCAGCCGCCGCCGCTCCAGCCGGTGAAGGTCGATCCCGACGCTGGCGCTGCCGTCAGCTCGACTTCCGTCCCCTCGGCGTACGCGGCCTCGCCGGTGTCGGCGGTCCACGCGAGGCGGCCGGGATCGACCGTGGCCGACCCGCGGCCGGCGCCGCTGGTGGTCACGAGCAACCGCTTGCCGGTGAGGATGAAGTCGACCGTCACCGTGCAGGCGGCGGTCACGGGCCCGGTGGTGAACGTCGTGTCCACCAGCGCGCCGCCGCAGGTGCTGGTGGCTTCGGCGCGGTAATGTTCGTCAGGCGTCACCAGGATGGCAGCCGTCGTGCCGAACTCGACGGTCTGCAGCTCCGGCTCGACCGTCCCGTGCCCGGCCCCCTCGTCGATCTCCGCCGTGACCGGCAGGTAGAGGCCTTCCTGCTCGATCAGGACGCTCCGGCCGGGCGCCTGGATGACGCCCAGCCGGCCGGCGCCCGGGTTGGCCGCGATGTCGAACGTGATGGTGCCGCTGCCGGTCCCTTCGTCGCCGCCGGTGATCGTGATCCAGGGCGTGGCGGTGTCGGCGCTCCAGCCGCATCCGGCCGTCGTCGTCACCTGCGCCGCGCCCGAGGAGCCGGCGGCGTCCACGAAGAACCACGTGGGCGTGGTGCGGAAGGCGCACGGTTCGGCGCGGCCGCGCACGGCCCACACGTACTGGCCGGTGGCGTTCGACTTGGCGGCCCGGTGATGGATGTTGTCGCCCAGGGCGACGCGCCGCGCGTAGCGGAGGTCGGCGGCGTCGGTGGTCGACGTCCAGTACCACGAGCCGAGCACGAGGGTGAATCCCTGGGTTTCCAGCCAGTCCGCGTTGTCCCCGCACGAGCCGCCGCCACAGGCCTCTTCGTTGAACCCCCAGTGGGCCAGGCTGCCGAGTTCATGGTCGTTCGGCAGGCGCCAGTCGTCGTGGCCGCACAGGGTCGACGCGTTCGCGTCGCCGATGGCGTTGGCCCAGCTGCGGGCCGTGCCTGAGAGGTTGCCGCTGATGGGCCACATCAGGCCGGTCAGCGTGTCGGTGAGGCACGCCGCCTCGTCGCCCGTGCCCACCACGAACCGGCCGGCGCCCCAGGCCAGCCCCGTCTGCAGTTCGCCATCCTGCCCGGTGCCCGCGCAGTCGATGAGGCCGCTGCCGGCCAGTTCGTAACACGCCGTCTGGCCCGTGGCGGGCACCGCCACGACGCCCGGCTGGGCAGACGTCCTGACCGCCCACACGGCCCCCGTGTTCGTCGTCGGCACCTTGTGCAGCACGTTCACCGTGCCGTCGGTGCCCGACACGCTCATCGCGTAAATCGTGCTGCCGGGCGCCGTCGTCGACGACCAGTAGTAGAAGTCGTCGACGTTGCTGAATCCGGCCGACTCGAGCCAGGCGGCCAGCGTGCCGCAGGGCGACCACCGGCAGGCTTCCTCGTTGTAGCCCCGATGGATGATCGTCTGCAGTTCGTTGATGTTGGGCAGGCGCCAGTCCGAGTGGCCACACAGCGTCAGCGTGTTCGCGTGGGTCAGCGCGTCGGCCCACGACACGCGCGCGCCGAGGCGGCCGGCGTCGACGGGCCACATGAACCCCGTGAGCGTGTCGAGCACGCATTCGGACTCGGCGCCAGTGCCGCGCACGAAGCGGGTGTTCGAGTCCCACCGCTCGCTGGCCTGGTACTCCCCGTCGTGGCCGGTGCCGGCGCAGGCCTTCTCGGCACCCAGATGGTCGTAGCAGCGTGTCTGCCCGGTCTGCGGCAGGGCGAGGTCGCCGGTCCCCGGCACGCGGGGTGCCTGGAAGCGAGGCAGACCGCCTTGGGGCGGCTCCGACACAGCAGTGGGACCAGAGAACGCGAGAATCAGCGGTACGAAACCGACGAGCAGCAGTACCGCGACAGGCCGACGACGCATACGCCGCCCCCTTGGTAACGGACCGGCACGCAGGGGGCGTGGCGAGGAAGTGCGTGCCTATGCTACATCCAGGCGGGGCGGGACGCCACATGCTGGGGCGTGGGGCGTGGGGCTCTGAGGTTTGTCAGAAGCAAGAATCAAGAAGCAGGAAGGAACACCGTGCCCGCAGCGGTTGCGGCGCGACAGCGTGATCCCTTCTTGCTTCTTGCTTCTTGCTTCTGACGAACTCCACTCCCCGAACCCCAAGCCCCCCGCCCCTAGTGCGGGTACGTCCGCTCCCCCGCCCGGATCGCCACCGTCACGACGTTCTCCTTCGGCGGGATCGGGCAGTTGTAGTGCGGCGAGTAGTTGCACAGCGGGTTGGTGGCCAGGTTGAAATCGATGAGGTAGGTCGCGCCCGTGCCCTCGAACTTCGGGAAGAGATACCGGCCCACGGAATACGATTCCTTGCCGGTCGTGGCATCGCGGAACGGCAGGAACAACTCGTCGCCGGGCTTCGGCGTGGGCGAGGTCGACAGTACCGTGAGCGCCTGCGGGGCACCCGCCACCGTGAACGTGAATCGCCCGACGCGGTAGTAGTCCTTCTGCAGGCCGCGGCTGGTCATGATGACCACCTTCTCGGGGCTGGCGAAGGGCTCGAAGGCGGCCTTCACCTGGAAGGACAGGTCGGGCGCGAACCACTTCAGACCCGCGTAGTGCTGCTTCGCGGCCGCCTCGGGATCGAACACGCGCGCGTTGCCGGTCGTAGCGCTGGCCAGGAACTCCACCAGGTGACGGCCGAGGCCGGCGATCTCGCGTTCGCCGAGTTTCGTCCTGCCCGTGACAGGCGTTCCGGGCGCCGCGGCGACGCCGCCGCCCGTGGTCCTCTGTCGGATGACGACCGGCGCCGAGCCCGCCACCGGCGTCACCCAGAACGACCCGCCTTCAAGCGTCACGTCGACGGTGCGGTCCATGCTGGAGGCGGGATCGAAGGTGGCGCCCTTGGCACCGGCGCCGAGCCGGACCGTCTGGCCCGGCTCGAAATACTGCACGGCCACGGCCGTGAACGGCGACATCACCGCGTGCGCATACTCGTCGTCGGCCTTCTTGTGCGCCGCCAGGATGGCCTCGACGGAATTCGCGGCAGGCGCGGGCGCCTGGGCGGCGAGGACGACGCCAGCAAGGGCGACGCCAGCGAAGGCAAACACGAGGAGCGCGACGATTCGGCGTTGCACAGATGGCCTCCTGGCAAGACGTCACCAGAAGGCCATTGTAGCCGGTCTTCGTGGCGTCCGGCTTTAGCCGGACGAGGTTTCGTGGCTTCGTGGCGTCCGGCTTTAGCCGGACGAAGCTTCGTGGCGTCCGGCTTTAGCCGGACGAGATCTTGTGGTGCGGACGCTAACTCTCG
>CAYNDV010000056.1:21465-25081 GCA_964396055.1 uncultured Vicinamibacterales bacterium
TCGTGGCGTCCGGCTTTAGCCGGACGAGATCTTGTGGTGCGGACGCTAACTCTCGAGACCGATGAGCCGGCGGCCGACCGCTGCGGCGAGGCCCGCGGCGCCGAACCGCTCGCGGTACATGCGCGCGTAGAGGCGGCCGGTGTCCTTCGGCGGCACGTGCGTCGTGGCCTTCGGCACGAGCCGGATGGCGCCCGTCGCGCACGTCGTCATGCACAGGCCGCAGCCGATGCACCGTGCTTCGGCAATCGCGGCGGGGCCGGCGTCGTACGTGATCGCATCCATCTGGCAGCGGCTGCCGCACACGGCGCACGCGATGCAGACCTCCCCGTCGACCACGGCGGTGTAGTTCGCGGCGAAGAAGTCCGCCGGGCGCGGCAGCTTCTTCGCGGTGGTCAGCACGCCGCAGCAGCACCCGCAACAGCAGCAGATGAACAGCGGATCCTGCGTGTTCTGGGGTTCGACGACGAGGCCGTTGCGATCCGCCTGGTCGAGCAGCGCGATCATCTCGTCCTGCGTGATTTCGCGGGCGTCGCCGCGCGCCACCGTCGCCCGCGCGGCCGGGCCCAGCGTCAGGCAGTGCTCGCGGCCGTCGGTCTGGCGGCACGGCTCCCCCACCAGGTCCTTGCCCTGCTGGCAGATGCAGTTCATGACGGCGAACGGGCCCTTCGACGCGCGCACGAGGGCCCGGATGTCGTCGTAGCGGCCGACGGCGCGCTCGAACGGAATCGCGGCGTCGAGGGACACCGTGGTGGTCCTCCCGGCCGACGGCGCCTCGCCTGGCGCCGACGGCGGCGGCAGTGCGCCCGGCACGGGCACGGCCCGCAACTGCGGTGTGGGCGTGCTGTGCAGGGCGGCCCCGAAGGCTTCGTCCGCGTACTGTTGGAGGTCGCGCTGCAGCTCCGGCGTCAGGCGGTTCACCTGCGCTTCGTAGAACCCGATGGCCAGCGGCATCTTGCCGTACAGCGCCCGCGCGCCCGAGCCGAGGCGGTTGATGAGGCCGCGGTCCACCATCGAATCGAGCGCGGCCACGACGGCGTCGCGCGAGACCGCCTGTGACGCCGATCCCCCCGCGCCAGCAGCGGCCCGGGCCCGGCGTGCCAGCCGCCGGTGGATCGCCGCCGCCCGCTCGGGAATCGCGCTCAGGCACAACGCCACGCGCACATCGTCCGGTGTGAAGAGATGACGCAGCAGCCGCAACTCGATGCCGGAACGCGTGGCCGGAAACGGCACCGGCATCCGGTCGAGGTGCTGCTGCAGCCGCCGGTAGAGGTCGTCGTCGCTTGAGGGGGCGTGGTCAGGCATGGGGCACCGCGGCACCATTATGCCGGTTCAGCGCACGGTCAGCGTGACATCCGTCGTGGCGGACTGATGTTCGGCGAACCAGCCGATGCCTTCGTTCACCATGTCGAGGCGCAGGACATACGCACCGGGCTCGGCGGGCGCCACGCAGGCCAACTCGACGAGCACCTGCTCACCGCGAGCGACGTCGCTTGGCAGGCCGCCGCGCGCGTAATCGTGCGCGATCGTCCGCCCATCCGGGCCGAGCAGGTGCGCGCCGAGGCGCACGTACCCGCGGCCGTGGCGCCCCTCGCGAAGCCAGACGGTGGCGCGCGTGTTGGTGACCGTTGCGCGGAGCGTGAACGCCTCGCCGGGCCGGCTGTCGATCGTCGCCGCGGCAGGCCGGATGACGGCCGACTGGTCGCGGGGGTGCAGGCTCGAGAGGAAATGCGGCCCCTTCCAGAAGAGCGCGATCGGCGCGCGCAGAATCGCCAGCCGGAGCTGGTCGGCCGGCACGAGCCACGACCACCCGCGCATGAACCAGCGCAGGCGCCGCAGGGGCAACGTCATCGCATGGGGGTGCAGCCCCGGCACGACGACCTCCATGCCCTTGAACCCCGCGGCGAGGGCGCTCTGTGACAACTGCTCGAGGTCCAGTTCCAGCTCCAGGACGCCGTGGTCCATCTCCGCCTGCGAGTGGCTCTCGTCCGCGTGGCCGATGCCGGGCTCGGCCATGGCGAGCCGGCCGTTGGGCGCCAGCACGCGCGCGAATTCTCCCATCACCTGCCTGGGATTCGGCAGGTGATGGAAGGCGTCGAAGACGACGATGGCGTCGAAGTGGCCGTCGGCGGCATCGAGGCGGCCGCCGCCGTAGGTGTCGAACGTCGGCGGGGGGCACTCGAGACCGTCGAGGGTGCGCGCGGCTCCGGCCCGGGCCAGATCGAGGGCCGCCGGCGAGATGTCCATGCCGGTGACCTGCATGCCCATCCTGGCCAGCATGATCGACGACCAGCCGGTGCCGCAGCCGAAGTCGAGCACCCGGTCACCCGGGCGCAGGTCCAGCGCCGTCAGCAACTGGCCGAATCGTGACAGCACCCACCCGGTCCATGCCCCATCGGAGAACGGCTTGTTCATCCAGAACGCGCGCAGGTCGTCGCGTTCGAAGTAGCGGCAGGAGTGGGCGTTGATCGACTCGAGATCGGCCGCCGCCCGGTCTTCGAACGCCGCCGGAGGCGGTGCCCAGGCTCCGGCCAGGGGCCGGAAGTGGCGCGGGCGCCGGCGGGCCCACTCGCGCCGCGCGTCGAGAAACCCCGGGAACAGCTTGTCCAGCAACGGCATCTCTGCGACCTTCCTTCTGCCACGGGACCGCCGGGAGGTCGAGGCGGCCTCTCCGGTAGTCTACAATTACCGGGCGCGCGACGCGCCAGCCGGGACGAGGGAGCCCATGAGCGACCACACCACCACCGCCGACGGCCTGAGCCTCCGCGTGAGGACGACCCTGCCCGCGGGCGCGCCGCGGGCGCGCGTGGTGATGATTCACGGGATTGGCGACCAGGTGGACGGCATCCCCTACACGACAGCGGCCGCGGGCCTGGCCGCGCGAGGGCTGGCGGTGCACCGGATGGAGCTGCGCGGGCACGGCCTGTCGGGCGGCCGCCGGGTGTACGTGGAGTCGTTTGCGGATTTCCACCGCGACCTGGCGCAGTACGCCGACACCGTGCGAGCCCTCGAGCCGCGCCTGCCGGTGTTCCTGGCGGGCGTCAGCATGGGCGGCCTCATCGTCACCAGCTTCGCGCTGGGTCGGCCCGAGGGGCTGGCCGGCGTGGTGGCCGTGGCGCCGGCGCTGGGCGAGACCGGGGGATCGCGCGTGCTGCTGGCGCTGCTGCCCGTGCTGGCCCGCGTCATGCCGGCGGTGCGGATGGACGCGGGGCTCGACCTCAACCGGCTCACCCGCGACCCCGCGATGCAGAAGGCCTACATCGATGACGACCCGCTGTACCAGCGCAAGGTGACGCCGCGCATCGCGATGGCGCTGCTGGACGCCGTGGCCGATACGAGCCGCCGCGCCCCGGATCTCACGGTGCCGCTCCTGGTCCTGCACGGCACCGCGGACACGCTGACGTCGGCCGCCGCCAGCGAGACATTCGTGTCGCGGGCCGGCGCCGCCGACAGGACGTTCAAGGCCTACGAAGGCGCGTACCACAACCTCTTCGCGGACACGAACCGCGAGGAGGTGTTCGATGACATCGCACGGTGGGTGGGACAGAGGATAGGCTGTTAGGCCGTTCGGCCGTTCGGCCGTTAGGCCAGGGACAGGCCGTTAGGCCGTTGGGCCGTT
>CAYNDV010000056.1:25181-26778 GCA_964396055.1 uncultured Vicinamibacterales bacterium
CTATAGCCAAACGGCCTGTCACATCACGATGAGCTTCACGTCCGGCGGCAGGGCACGGTAGAGCGATTCGGCATCCTTAGGGTTGAGCACGAGACGCAGGCGGATGGCGTCGCGATCGCTGGCGAAGGTGGCCGCCGCCGCGTCGCGCCACTTCGCGCTCCACCAGGCACGGAACCGCGCGAAGCGGCCGAGGTTGGCGTCGGCCTCCCGCGGCCGGATTTCGACCGACAGGCCATCGGCAAACCGGATGAGGTACCGCGACGGCACGGGATACAGCTCCTCCGCCGTGCGCGGGATCGCCGGCGGCGTGGGCTCGGCGGCCTCTTCGGTCTTTCCGGGCTCGGGGCCTTCGAGCACCAGGCGATCGATCTGCCGGGTCGGTTCGAGCGCCCCGGCTTTCCAGACTTCCCCCTGCCAGGGCGCCGCCTCGCTTCGCGTGCGCCAGGCCACGCGCGGGCGGCCCACCCTCATGCCCAGCACCGCGTAGCGCTGCAGTTCGGCCCCTTTCAACATCAGCGCCAGGTCGGGCTTCGCCGGATCGAAGACGAGGTAGAACTCCTTGCCGGCCGCCAGTTCGGCGAGTCGCTGGAGGCGTGCGTTGCCCTGCTGGAGCCGCGCGGCTTCGGTGCGCAGGTCATCGGCCTCGGGTGGCGCCGCATCCTTCCGGCACGCCCCCGCCGTCAGCGCCACGGCAGCGACGATCGCCGCCAGCACGATCGCGCCACGCCTCCCCACGCCCCGTGCCCCATGTCCCATGTCTCGTGCCCCTCGGCAGGGCTGAAGCCCTGCACTACGTGACCATCGGCCATTTGGCTATCGGCCGTTCGGCCATTCGGCCAAACGGCCTGACGGCCTAACGGCCCGGTCTGGCCTAACGGCCTTCAGTAGATAAAGATCCTCGTCCCGATCCGCGTCTCGCTCCAGACCTTCCGCAGATCGTCGCGGCCCACGCGGATGCAGCCATGCGACACGGCGCGGCCGAGCAGGCGCTCGTACAGCGTGCCGTGGATCATGTAGCCGTTGCCGAAATACAGCGCGTATTCACCGAGGGACCCGTAGTCGAGGCGCTCAGCCGGGTTCCTGGGGATCGCTTCGCCTTCCTCGACGAAGGCCCAGTCGGGCTTGCGCCAGACGGGATTCTCGGTCCGCGACAGCACCTGGAACTGGCCGCGCGGGGTGTCGAAGATCCACTGGCGCTTCTTGCCGGTGGTCTCCTTCAGCACCATGCCCGAGCCGGCCGAACACACCGCTTCGAGCAGCGTGTCATCGTCCTTCTTGAGGTAGAGCCGGTTGTGGGTCTGATCGATGACGATGTAGACGCCACGCGGGGCGAGAGCTTTCAGGCGCGCGCGCAGGTCCTTCTCGCGCGCACGGAGCCGCGTGACCGCCTGCTTCAGCCCTCGTTCGTCGGTGGGCACCTTGCCGGTGAGGGCCGCGGGCGCCGGCGTGTAGGGGTCGTACCGGTAGCCGGTGCCGGCCCACGCGAGGCCGAACGCCAGCAGGGCGACCGCGGCGGCCGCACCGGTCCGCCAGTCGAGGGGGAGCGGTCCGAGGGCCCGCCGCGCGCGGGGCGCGGGAGGGGCCGCGGGCGGCCCGG
>CAYNDV010000057.1:0-25607 GCA_964396055.1 uncultured Vicinamibacterales bacterium
CAGCCAGCGGTCGCCTCGCCCACCAGATGTGGAGCGTCGAGATGTGGCCGTGGCGGATGGACTTCTCGCGCCGGGCGTGAGCCGAGATCCGCTTGATCGGCAGATCGACCTCGATGAGCCGTCTGGGGTATCGGTTCATGCGCCTACCACCCGCATGATGTTGCCAATCCATACCGGCGCGAATCGGATGTCCTTCAGCAGTTGACGCTTGTCGGCATCCGAGAGCCTCAGGCGGAGGATAGAGACAACCCGGTCATCGACATGACGCTGGCCGAGATAACGAAGCGCCTGGATGACCAGTCCGCTGGTTCGGCCGGCCGTCGCCATATTCCGTGGCGTCGTCTTCCTGATGATGATCTGCAGGTCGCCGATTCGCACGCGGCGTGGCGCACCATCGGTGAGGAACAACACTCTCATTGGTACCTGTTCAGACAGACCCAGCCGGTTGGCGGCGTACGCGCCGGAAGGCTGCAGCCGAACGGCGTCGCGCCCACGGAGCGCCCTCGCGACCAATTCCACAGGGGGCATGAGTGCGCCCAATTGTGTGTCACGTTTGGGAAGGTCGTACAGCCCTCTCGCCAGCTTCCGAATCCTGCCGGCTCTCGCGTGACGGGAGAGTGCGGCATCCACGGCGTTGCGGCTCCCGAGGTCGAGAAGATCGCCTGCCGTGAACACACGAGCACCTCGGCTGGCCGTGAATCGCCGAAGTATCCGACTGTCAATGGAATGAGCGTGACGTCCCATGGGAGTTTTGTCAGAAGAATATACTCTTATTTCTGACAACAACAACCCCGGAACGAGTCAAGGTGCCGGCTCGACGGCCGCGAGGAGCGCGTCGGGTTTGACCGAGTAGTGCTCGACGGCCATCACCGGTCGCCAACCCAGACGGGCAGGGTCCTGCACGATGTTCAGCTTGGGGGTGCTCGCGCAGTTGAACACGGCGTAGAGCCAATACTCGCGCTTGAGGCGTTCGGCCGTCCGGTATTCGTTCTGCGTCAGCGCAATCTCGCCAACACCAGCGCGTCCTTTCACCTCAATGAACCGCACCTCAGTAAACGTCCTTGCGTCTTCGGGATGGGGCAGCCGTGAGATGAGGTCGAATCCTCGGTTCTCGGCTTGGACGTCCTCAACCTGCCAGCCACGGGCTGCCTCATAGTCCCGCGCGACCTGAACGGCTATCTGCTCCACCTCGTCATCACGCACCATCGGGCTGAACCCCGACGTCGCCCGCTCCGGATGGGGGATGATCCACGCTCGGCCGATGTGGGTGATGTCGCCAACGGTGACGTGGCGTTCCATGTCGAGATCCCGGAGTCGCACGTCACGCCGGTTGTTCAGTTCATCGAGATGCTGCTCCGCCTGCGCGATCAGGCCGTCCAGGCCGGCAACGGTCTGGCCCTCGACCTGTCGATTACAGAGGTCGGCCAGTTGCAGATTCTGGCGATCGATGAGCGCGTCCAGACTGATGCGCACATGTTCGGCCACCCGATCGACCTCGCGAGCCCGGTCGCTCGCCGACTGCGCGAGCCACGGCTGGAGAGCTTCGGTGTAGAGAAACGTCTCCACCAGACGGCGGTCAGGAAGTGGAGCCACCGGAACCGGTGCTTGAGCACCTCGCGACGAAGGGGTCACATCCAGGAGGATTGTTGGCTGGCGGATCGCCATCTGCGCGTCCGTCGATGTCTCGACAGCGAACAGGCGACGGTGGATCGGCTGACCCCGGCCGTCCTTGATCGAAGCGGCAAACACATCAAGGGTGCTCGCGGAGCTCCGGTGAAGGTCGAGAAACACAGCGCCGCGTTTGAGATGCTCTTCAACGCGGGCCGCGAGATCCTCACGAACCACCTCGAACAATGGATGCCCAGGCGTCACCCACTCCAACGTGGCGTCCTGCTTCAGCAGCGCCTTGTCAAAGACGACGCGCCCGTATTCCCGGGCGAGGCGCCCGTGCTTGGCCTCGAGGCGATCTCCGACAGGCAGGAGCGTGCGAGGCACGCGACCGATCCGATAGACGTGCTGGTCTCGCGCCACCGCCTTGGGGTGCACGCCGACTTCCGGCGCGGCGTCCACGAAGAACTGTTCGATGACTTCGGGAACGAGCCGACGTTCACGCGCCTCGACCGACTTGCCGACGATGGCCGACAGGTTGAGGCTTCGCCTGGCCAGCCCCTCGAGGGCCGATTCGGTGATCGCCCGGAACCGCTGCGGGTTGACCTCCCGAACGATGCGATCTTCGATGCCGGGCAGGTCGAGCCGGCGCGCGTAGAGTTCCCGGAAGAGCCGCTCCAGCAGGTTCGAGGGGAACACCTCCCCCACCACGTCGAATACCTGGTCGGTGCCCAGCTCGCGCCGGATCTCCGCGAGACGGCTCAGGAGTTTTTCGAGGACCCGGCCCTCGCGCGTGTTGGCCGCGACGAAGTTGAAGATCAGGCAATCGTGGTCCTGGCCGTACCGGTGGATGCGGCCGACCCGCTGTTCCAGGCGGACAGGGTTCCACGGGATGTCGAAGTTCACCATCAGCCAGCAGAACTGCAGGTTGATGCCCTCGCCAGCGGCCTCGGTGGCCACCATCACTTGCGCATGCTCGCGGAATTCTCGCTCGGCCCAGATGCGCGAGCCGACCGCATCCCGGTCGCCGATCTTCATGCCGCCGTGTATCTGGGTGACCGAGAGTCCCCATTCGCGCAGTCTGCCCAGCGGCCGGCCGTCCTCGCCGTCACCGACCAGGAAGTCGAGGGAGTCCTTGTGCTCGGTGAAGATCAGGAGCTTCGTCTTCGGGTCGGAGAACACGCCCTGCTCGGTGAGAATGCCCTTGAGGCGGACGAGCTTCGACTCCCCTTGCCGCTGCTCGAGCCGCTTGGCGCGATCGATCAATGCCGTCAGTTGGGCAACTTCAGCCCGGAGGTCGTCCGGGTTGTAGGACGCCACGACGTCTTCGAGTTGGGCGATGATCTCCTGCTGCTCTTCTTCGGTGAGGTCTTCAAAGTCGTCAGGCAGCCGCCGCTCGATCTGGTCGCGTCTGAACTTCTCCGGATCCGTGAGGATCTGTTCACGCTTGGCCTTCATCCGCTCCAGCGTCCGGCGCACCGCGTAGACCGTCGACGCCATGCGCCGTTGAAGCATGGCCATCGTGAAGCCCACCGCGCGCCCGCGCGCTGAGTCGTCCTGCGCCGCCAGGATGGACTGGTTCTGGACGTAGTGGGAAAGGGCGTCGTAGAAGTCCAGCTCGGGGCCATCCAGCTCGAAGGCCGCGGTCCGGACCTCACGCTTCGTGAAGAGCTTGTGGACGACCCCGGTTTGCGGGTCCGGGAACGAGACCAGCGCTTCCTTTGTTCGGCGCAGGTAGAACGGGGCGGAGTTGCGGCGCATCGCCTCTTCGAGGCTCTCCACGCTGCCGTAGACGTCGCGGTCCAACAACGACAGGAACAGGCAGAAGTTCTTGGCGTCGCCCTTGTGAGGTGTGGCCGTCATCAGCAAGTAGTGGTCGGTCAACGCCGAGAGCGACTCGCCCAGCTTGTACGCGAGCGTCTTCCGGTCGTCGGCGTAGGCGGCCATCTTGTGGGCCTCGTCGACGATGATGAGATCCCATCGCGAACGGAGGAGGCTGTCTCGCGCATCGTCGACGCGAGACACCCACGAGACGGAGGTCACGACCTGGGCACGCTCCTGCCACGGATTCTGGCCGTAGTTCGCGCGCAGGATGTCGCCGCGCATCACCTCGAACGATTCACTGAACTTGTCTTTGAGTTCGCGCTGCCACTGAAAGGTCAGGTTGGCCGGAGCCACAATGAGTGTCCGCCGGACCAGGCCTCGAGCCTTCATCTCCTTGAGCAGGAGCCCAGCCATGATCGTCTTGCCCGCGCCTGGATCGTCGGCCAGCAGGAATCGGATTCGGGGCAGCTTCAGGAAGTACTCGTAGACCGCTTCGAGCTGGTGCGGGAGCGGATCAACGCGGGCGATGGACAGGGAGAAGAACGGGTCGTACTCGTACGCGAGTCCCAGGCGTTGAGCTTCGACGCCAAGGCGGAACAGGCGGGCATCGCCGTCAAAGGAAGGCTCCGCTGGCGGCAGAGCGAGCTGTGCGATCTGCGCCGCCGAGAGCACGATGTCACGCGCGAGACCCGATTGAAGCCCCCTGCCGATCACGCGCATGGCATCGCCGAGGGGCGTGATGGCGAGGATCTCGATGGGCTCGGGCAGGACGGGTCCAGAGACGATCGTTCCGGTTCGAAGTTCTTGAGGGACCATCAGTTGGGAGCCATCCGCATGGTATTTCAGATTCGGCAACACCGATTGCCCGAATGCTATGGGCGAGGCGAGGGCATGTCAAATGGCCGGGTCCGCTGCGGCCGTCCTTCACCTGGCTCATCTGGCCAGACTCGGAGCCCTTGGCCTCGAAACGCAGCAGGCCGCTGTCTGGATTCAGACACCACCGACGGAGCGACCTGCCTGATTCCGGACAGCCCGTGGCATCCGGATTCGCCGGTTCGGTCACGCTGGCCTTGGAGTCTCCGCCGCGCCCGCCGGCTGGGATGCTAGGATCGGCCCTATGTCCCTCGAAACTACGCACATACCATGGTGGGAGCGATCCGAGACTCGGGGCCCGCGCTGGGGGGCGTTGCTGGTCGCTCTTGCCCTCGTCTCGATTCTCCACTACACCACGAGTCCCGAGCGGGCGGGACTTCATGTCCTGTATCAGCGCCTCTACTACGGTCCGATCATCGTCGGGGCGTACTGGTTCGGTCTGTGCGGCGGGCTGGCCACCGCCGTCGCGGCTGCGCTGGCTTACGCGCCACATATTCATCACGCCTGGGCCAATAACGCCCCGTACACGTTCAGCCAATATTCGGAGTTGGTCATCTTCGTCTGCGCAGGGGCACTCGTGGGGTTCCTCGCGGACGTCCAGCACCGTTTGACGAGACAGTATCGGGACGTCGCAGCCTCGCTGGAACGTAAGAACCGGGAACTCGAGGATTCTCACGCGCAGTTGACGCGGGCGGACCGCCTTGCGGCGCTCGGACAGATTGCAGCCGGGCTCGCGCACGAGATTCGAAATCCCCTGGCTGGCATCAAAGGTGCATTGGATATTGTCGTGACCAAGGTCATTCAGGGGACACCCGAGGCGGAGTTTGCCGCCATCGCCGCGAGGGAAGTCGAACGCCTGAGCGACCTCGTGCAGGAGTTCCTGGATTACGCTCGGCCTCACGCGCCTGAACTTCGGTCGGTCCGCCTTGATGACGTTGTCGAGCACGTGGTGCTTCTCCTACGGACCGAAGCCGAGCGTGCTGGAGTTACGCTCGTCTACGACGGTCGCGAACCACTGCTGGACACACGCATGGATCCGGAACAGATCCGGCAGGTGCTCTTCAACGTCATCTTGAACGGGATTCAGGCAAGCCCATCAACGGCTGAGGTTCGCGTCGAGAGCTTCTCCAGCGCCGGACAGGCTGTCGTGCAAGTGACCGATCGAGGGTTGGGAATCCCGACCGGCGACCTCGCCCAGATCTTCGACCCATTCTTCACGACTAAACCCCATGGTACCGGCCTTGGGCTCGCCATTTCGCAGCGAATCATCGAGGCTCACCAGGGCGAGATCGACATTCGCAATGCGGACGGCGGTGGGGCGGTGGTTCGTATCTCCATTCCGCTCCTGCCGGAGGCGGCGGCTGGCGCTATGTTCCAAGGGGCACGTCCATGACGACTGTGCGTACGGTCCTGGTGATTGACGACGACGAGAGCCTGAGACGCGTGACCGAATACCGGCTGCAGGAAGACGGTTACGCAGTCCTCACGGCGGTCGACGGCCAAGCGGGACTCGACCTGTTCCAGTCGTCGCCCGTGTCGCTGGTTTTGACCGACGTCCGCATGCCGAAGATGGAAGGCATCGACCTGTTGAGCCGGTTGAAGGCGATGCAGCCGGATCTGCCGGTGATCGTGATGACCGCGCACGGCACGATCGCGTCGGCGGTCGAGGCGATGAAGCTCGGAGCCGTCGACTACCTCACCAAGCCATTCTCGCGGGAGCAACTCCAGGCCAGCGTCCAGAAGGCGCTCGAACTGACCGCTCTCAAGACCGAGAATCGTCAACTGCGGCAGATGGTAGCCGAACGATTCTCGTTCGCCAACATGATCGCCGGATCTCGCGCAATGCGATCCGTCACCGAAGTCGCGTCCAGGGTTGCCCCCAGTGGGACGACTGTCCTGTTGGAGGGGGAAAGCGGTACGGGCAAGGAGTTGCTCGCGAAGGCGCTGCACCTGCACAGCGAACGGGCTAGCGGTCCATTCGTCATCGTCAACTGCGCAGCGATTCCGCTGGACCTGCTGGAATCCGAACTGTTCGGGCACCGTCGCGGGTCGTTCACGGGCGCGACGGCCGACAAGCAGGGGAAGTTTGAGCTAGCGGACGGCGGGACCATCTTCCTGGATGAAGTCGGTGAACTGCCGCTGCTGCTGCAGGTCAAGCTCCTCCGCGTGCTCCAGGAGCGGGAAATAGACAAGGTCGGGGACCCTCGGCCCCATCGTGTCGACGTGCGCGTCATCGCCGCCACCAACCGGAATCTGACGACCATGATCGAGGACGGGGGATTCAGGGAGGATCTGTACTACCGTCTCGCCGTGGTGCCGATCAGGGTGCCTCCGTTGCGCGAACGCACGGACGACATTCCGTTGTTGGTCGATCACTTTGTCGAGAAACACCGCGATCGGCTGGGACGGACCCGGCCGTCGGTCGACAAGGCGGTGTACTCGGCGCTCAACATCCACGCGTGGCCCGGCAATATCCGCGAACTGGAGAACGTCATCGAACGAGCCCTGGTGCTGGATCGAGACGGAGTGTTGGGGATCGACGATCTTCCGGAGCGATTCCACGGACAGACGCAGCACTGCGGGAATGTGCGATTCGAACTCCCCGACGAGAGCATCTCGCTGGACGCCGTCGAGTGTGATCTGATCCGAGCCGCGCTCCAGAAGCACGACTGGAACCAAACGCGCGCAGCAGCCTATCTGGGCGTGACGCGCAGCACGCTCATCTATCGCATGCAGAAGCACGCGTTGGCACAGGGCGGCGACGTTCCACGACCAGAGGCATCAGAAACCGCCGAGTAGTCCGCGGCCCGGGACACGCCTTGCCACTCGTGAAGGCCGCGAGAATCCACGTCGACGGGCGAGTCAACCAGTTTCGTCTGTCTTCCGACAGTCCGCCGTCTGTTTCTGTCTGAAAACGGACAGGATGCAGCAGACCACTTCGCTGGCTGGTAACTCGCAGGCTGGCGGCGCCATCACCGACCGCGCGAACGGACTCGCGGACCCGAGTAGATACGGGCTGTGCAGGACCGCTCGGACTCCGCGTGAGGCGACCCAACATCACTCACGCAACGCCGCGTGGCTGAAGACAGCGGCATCGGACGCCACGTCCACGCTGTGCGTGAATCACGCCACTCCGAGAGACATGATGCTCTGGTACGACCCTTGCTCTCACGTTGGCAAGACTCGCGAGGGACCCCATCCCTTACGAACCGCGATCAACGACGCCATCAGCCGTTGGCCGCCGGGTTGCACGTGGAAGCCGAATGGAGAGGTTCTCGGCCCCGCGTTCATCCTGCAGCGCTGGGTGTCCAGGTGAATGGCAACGCAGCGAGCGCGTAATTCCAAGAGGGTCGGCCCATGAGTAAGCAGCCGAGTACGCACGTCAACAAGCGCCGGCAGTTCCTCGACGCCAGGCAGGAGCGCAAGAACCGGCTGTCGGTCGTCCTGGGCATCGCCGGGCTCGCTGCGGTAGCGGTCGTTGCCGTGGCCATGTTCTTCGAACGGGGGCCATCGCCGGGGATCCAAGGCGCGTCGGCGCCGCCCGTCGGGGTTCTCCCCGCCGGTCAAGACGTCCGCCTGTCCGCCGCGCTCTTTGCGGACGGCCGCGCCCAGTTCTATCGCTACACCACCGCGCTCGGTCGGGAGATTCGATTCTTCGTCATTCGGAGCGCGGACGGCGTTGTGCGCGCCGCGTTCGATGCTTGCGACGTCTGTTACCAATCGCGCAAGGGCTACCGCCAGGACGGTGACGAGATGGTCTGCGTGAACTGTGGGCAGCGCTTCCGCTCGTCGGACGTCAATGTTCGCGCGGGCGGCTGCAATCCGGCGCCACTCCACCGGATCGCCGACGGGGACCATGTCGTCATCAAGGCGGCGGATCTCGACCTCGGCACGGCTTACTTCTAGGTATTCCTCGGCGGAACTGGAGCATTCTTCCATGCAATTGTGGGACATGGCGGCTGAGAGTCTGAATCGGCGGCGGAGCCGATTCGCATTCGTCGTGGCGGCCCTGGTTCTCGGGACCGGAACGGCGGTCGCCCTTATCTCCATGTCGCGGACGCTGCAGCGTGAGGTGAGTGACCAACTCGATCAGTTCGGCGCGAACATCATCGTCACCCCAAAGTCCACCATGCTCGGCCTCGGCTACGGCGGCATCGACGTCGGCGGTGTCGCTGTCGATTCGGAAGAGCTTCAGACGAAGGATGCCGACCGCATTCTGACGATCGCGCATCGCCGCAACATCAGCGCGGTGGCTCCGAAACTGATCGGTACCGCCTCGATGGAGGGACGACCGATCCTCCTGATCGGCGTCCGGTTCGAACAAGAGCAACGCGTCAAAAGTTGGTGGCAAGTCCAGGGAAGGATGCCGTTGGCGGCTGACGAATGCCTGCTCGGGTCCGAAACCGCTGCGGTGCTCCCGAAGCGCGTGGGGGATGTGGCCCTGTTGGGCAGCCGCAATCTGCGTGTCGTTGGCGTCCTGGCTCCAACCGGGTCCCTCGACGACCGCGCGGTCTACGCCGACCTCCCCTTCGTTCAGAGTGTGCTGGGGCGCCCGGATGCCGTGAGCCTCATTGACGTGAGCGCCCTCTGCAGGGGGTGCCCGATCGACGACATCGTCAGCGAGATTGCCAGCGTCTTGCCGACCGGGCGGGTGGCTCCGATTCGGCAGGCGGTCGCGGCGCGTGAGCAGACAGTCGTACAAATGACCAACTTCGCCTATGGCGTGTCGTTCGTGGTCCTGCTCGTCGGAGGTCTCGTGGTCATGACGACCATGATGGCGTCTGTCACCGAGCGAACGCAGGAAATCGGCATTCTCCGCGCCGTCGGATTCCGCCGTACGCACATCGCCCGGCTGATCCTGCTTGAGACCCTCGCCGTGAGCGTGCTTGGGAGTGTTGTGGGATGGGCCGCGGGACTCGGGACGGCAAGGCTGTTTGGGCATACGCTCGCCGGCCTGACAACACCGGTGGAGGCCGAGCCCGGTCTCGCGCTCGTCGCCTTGGGGATGGGCGGGCTCGTAGGACTCGTGAGCGGGCTGTACCCCGCGTGGAGAGCCGCGGCACTGGATCCTTTTCAGACCCTGCGGCACATTTGAGGACGTCACACCGAGGGACCGATCGATGGCACTCGTCAGCCTGGCGGCAGTGCGCAAAACCTACAACGGCGGAGCATGCCCGACTCCCGCCCTTCGCGGAATCGACTTGTCCGTGGATGAACGGGAGTTTGTCGCCCTCATGGGCCCGAGTGGCTGCGGCAAGAGTACGCTGCTGGGCATCCTCGGCGCGATGAGCCCGCCCACTTCCGGCCGCGTGGTGATCGACGACATCGACGTCTACGACCTCGGCGTGGAACGACGGGCCGATTTTCGCCGGGAGTATCTCGGATTCGTGTTCCAACGCCTCTTCTTGATGCCATACCTGACGGCGTTGCAGAACGTCATGCTGCCGTTGGCCGCGGCCGGCGTCGCTAATACGGAGCAGCGGACCTTGGCCGAAGAGTCTCTCGCGCGCGTGGGACTCGATGGCAAGCGTGACCGCCTGCCGCGCGATCTCTCAGGGGGCGAGCAGCAGCGGGTCGCCATCGCAAGGGCGATTGTCAACCGTCCGCCGCTCGTCCTTGCTGACGAGCCCACGGGATGTCTCGACAGCGGAACCGGCCATTCGATCATGGAGCTCTTTCTGAGGTTGCGCGAAGGCGGCCTGACGATCTTCATGGTGACCCATGACTCGGCCGTCGCGCGCTGCGCTGACCGCACGATCACGATGAAGGACGGGTTGCTGGAGGAGGGTAGTGCCCCTGGCCGGGCTGCAGGCTACCCCTCGTCACGAACGGGCGCTGAGGAACCGGCTCGTCAGACTGGAGTGACACCATGGCATTCTCTCCGGGACTCCGATTCAAGTTCAACGCCGTCGTACTTTCAGCGCTCGCCCTCCTCGTCGGCGTGACTGTCGCCGTCGACTATCGCCATGAGGTGGCAGCTGTGATGGCTGCTCACGCGACGCACGAAGGACCGGCGGCGACGGTCGGCCTCACGCACCCAGTCGACCCCGCGAGAACCCCTGAAGCGGTTGGACGGGCATCGCTCATGATGCACGCATGGTTCGCCGCGGTGATGCTGGCGGTGGTGCTGGCCACGACCAACGCCACGCTCTCGGTGCTCGTCCTGAAGCCGCTCGGCCGCATTCGCGCAGCGTGTGCGCAGATGGAACGCGGGCACTGGACCGACTTCACACTTCCCAGCCCGTCAGACGAACTTGGCGCGGTGACCACCGCGCTTCGGCAGCTCGGCCTCGTCTTGGGAACATCGGTCGGCCAGACTGTTCAGGCCGAGCGTCTGGCGACACTCGCCCTGGTGGCCCGCACGACGACTGCCGCTGTCGAACCCGAGGTTGCGCGTCTCGGCGCGTCGATCGCCAGGCTCCAGGCCAGCGAATCCCAGGAGGCGCGTGAGGAAGCCGCGCAGATCGGTCGCGCGGCAGCCGGCGTGCTCGCTGCGACTCACGGACTCGACCACGCATTCGACGCCTGTTTCCAGCGCACGAGGATTCCCACATGAGTCTGGACGATTCGCGAAGTCGTGAGTTTGCTCGACCGGGCGCAGGGTAGAATCTCCAGTGAGATGATCCGATTGCTGTGCATACTGGCCTTGGCCTTGGCCGTCAGTGGCCCGACCAAGCGGCCGACCTCCCTGAAGGACGACATGGTCTTCCTCACGCGCGACGGCTGCATTCACACGCCGCAGATGGCCGCGAATCTTGATGACGCACTGAAGGCACTCAGGGTGCCTGCTGACTACCAACGCATCAATATCGGCACCTTGCCGAAGGCGGACGCGCGCACCGGCTATCCAACGCCGACCGTTCTCTACAAAGGCAAGGATCTATTCGGGATGGCGACTCCGACGCTGCCCTTCCCTGAGCCGAGTTGACGACTGTATCCGGGCGGAGTTCCGTCCAGCGATACCATTGCGAAGAAGCTCACAACCCTATTGGGTTTGTAGATGAGGCGGGCTGCGTGTTAGGGACTGCCGGCCCATCAGATGTTCACGGTCAATTGGATCTGCGCGACGTGTTGCGGACCGCATGAGGAGGGCTCGTGCCGGCGGTGACCGCCGCACTCGTCCGCACATTCGTCACGCGTGGGCCGAGAATACCCCGTACACCTTCAGCCAGAACTCGGCCGTGTCCACAGTCATCAGATCCGTGCGTTGCGAAGCCGTAAGGCGTTCGCGATCACCGACACTGAACTGAGACTCATCGCCGCGGCGGCGATCATGGGGCTGAGCAGCAGCCCGGGAGGGATAGAGCACGCCGGCCGCCAGCGGAACGCCCAGCACGTTGTAGACGAACGCGACGGCGCTGTCCAACAGTAGACGGCGCCGCTGCGGCTGCGGGTCTATTTCTTCCCCGCTGCGACCCTGGCGGCTAGGCGGACTTCGGTCGCGACCAAGTCGGTCTTGCCGTCCTTGCCCTTCGTCTCGACCGCCGTCACGACGACCCGTTCGCCCTGCTTGATGCTGGCGAGCGCCGCAGTCGCGTCACCTCGCTTGACCTTCGTCTTGTCCGTCAGCGTCACGACCGTCGTCTTGCCGTCGGTCGTCTTCACCTCCAGATGAAGCTCATGCCGCATCGAGACGGTGCCCATGATCTTATGTTCGTGGCCTTCGTGGGCGAACGAGGTGGCCACCGGGGCTCCCGTCAGGGCGATCACCACTGCAACGATCCATCGTTTCACTGTCGTCCTCCGGTATGCCTGTACGCCGGCTCAGCGGGCTTGGCCGCTGCGTCAGGTTCCAGGAAACGACGCGCCTCTTCTTCGGCGCGCCATTCGTCTGCGCTTTGTGGATTCAGCTCGCGCATGCGAGCCAGGTCGTGCTCGGTCAGCTTCGGCAATCGGCGAACGAACTGCACCAGATGCCACGTGGCGACCTCACCGTCAGGGGCACCGTTGCCCCAGGCGGGCATGCCGGTGAATCGCACGCCGTTTTCGATGATGTAGAACAGGTCTCCGTCGGACAACGCTTGCGTCCCAGATTGCCTCATGTCAGGCGCGCGGGGATACAGCCCGCGCCCCATCTCTGTATTGCCGCTGCCATCGTTTGCGTGGCAGCTGGCACAGTGATCCGCGAAGTGCGCCATTCCAGAGGCGATCACCTCGTCGCTGGCGGGGACCGGGTTCGTCCGGTCGTGCGCTGCTCGAGGGATGGCCAGCGCCCGCAGCCGTCCGGCGACGGCCGCCTCGAGCCTGCCGGGGGCATTTCGCGCGCTGATTCCACCGGGCACGAGCACGACGGCGGCTACCAGCGCGGCCAATCCGGCCGCCGTCAACACGGCGGTGATCGATTTGAGTAGAAGTCGCATCCGTGGTCCGTTCTTGCACACGAGACGACGCCCCAGTCCTGGAGACGTGTCCAAATGGCTGTGAGATCCCGCGCTGAAGCGGTGCAATTGAGATGCCACGAGGTATCCCATGAATTGCTGCCAATTGGGCCGACTCGATGGGAAGCTGTTGGACTTGTGGTGGATTCCAAACAGCTGCGAGCGAGTGGCGTCTGCTTTCAGACACGGGCCGCGCACGGCGCCCGGCGAAAAGGCAGTTCTCTCCGTCGATCCGCCTTCGGGCACTCACCGTGCGGTGGCACGTCGATTGCTCTGTTCAGACTGAACCACGCCGCGGACGCTGATTGTCCGCGGGCATTTACTCAGGGAGAAGAACGATGAATCTGACTCGAACCGTCCTTTCCGTCGCAGTTGCATCCGTGTTCGCGGCCGGCCTCACTGTTGGCGTCGGCGCCCAGATGGGCGGCGGCCACACGGGAGGCGGGCAGATGGCCGGGCACCAGCATGGTGCCATGCAGGGCTCGATGTCCGGTGGGATGGCGTCCGACCAGATGATGCGCAACATCGACTCGATGATGGCGAATGTCTCGTCCATGATGAAGGACTTCACGGCAATGCAGCCGGGGACGTTCGGCCCGCAGCACGATCAGATGATGTCGTCAGTTCAGGGCCTCGTGGGGCAGATGCATCAAGTGCACGGCGCGATGGGTGAGATGGCCAAGAACCCTGGCCTGACCGCCAACGGCGCCGCGATGAAGTCGTTCCAGCAAGCAGGCGTGGAGTTCCAGAAGATGGGCACGGCTGCGCAGGCCATGATGAAGAGCCTCGGACAGGCCGCGAAGGACATGCCGAATGGCCACAAGTAGACGGAGGCACGGGAGCCGACTCCCGGCCCTTGCGGTACTGCTGTGCGTCGTCCTGGGCGCGGGCGCTGCCCGCGCCCAGGACGCGACAGTCTCGGCCAGCGTCAACGTCCGGCTCGCGACCGGCACATTCGGCAGTTCGCAGACGACGGACGTGGTGTACGCCCCGGCCACGGTGCGCGTGGATTGGCGGCGATTCGAGTTCTCGGCATCGGTGCCATTCGTGTCCGTGATGGACGGCACCGTCCTCTGGTCGGGGGGCGGCTACATACCGATGCAGGGGTCGATGAGCGGCGCTCCCGGCGCGGGCGTGCCGATGGGGGCCAATGGGATGATGGGCGGCATGATGGGGACCTCCCAACCGGTGAGTCCGGCTGCAGGCGGCACGAGCACAAGTTCACAGGCGTTGCTCAGCGCGTCGGGCCTCGGGGACATCATCCTCGCCGGTGGCTATCGTCTCATCGACCGCAGCGATGGCCTGCAGATCGTCGTCGGCGCGCGCGTGAAGCTCCCCACCGCATCGGCTTCGAAGGGACTCGGCACGGGCGAGACCGATGTCGCCGCCACGGTCAGCCTCAGACGACGCCTGGACCACGGCTGGTTCTACGCGGACGCCGGCTTCGTCAAGGTAGGGGAACCGGCAGGAGTCACCTTGCGGAATGCCGCACTCTGGGGCGTCGGAGGCGGCAGGCGGCTCTCTTCACGAGTCTTTCTGCTGGCCTCAGCGTACGGAAACACAGCCACGATTCCAGAATTCGGCGCGTCCGCGGAGTTCAGCGCGGGGTTCGGTATTCCCCTCACCACCCGCGTGAGCATCACGGTGATGCCCGTGGTGGGGCTCACCAGCGCCAGTCCGAAGTACGGCGTCACCTTCGGCATCACCAACGACCTGACGCGGCGGTAGCGCCCACTCTGTCGCGGCCCGACCAACGCCGGCATCGGGCCGCGGCGGGGCAACCGGGGTTCAACGGTGTCCCGGCTGGCGGAGTGTCACGCATGTCCTGTTCTCGAATCTGTACAGTGCCGTCGCCGCCTCAGCAGGGAGAAACCGTATGCTCGTAAGGTCCCGTCGCGACTTCCTTCGCCAAGTTCTTGCCTCAGGAGCGCTCGTCGGGTCCTCTCGTCTGGCACTTCATGGGCAGAGCCCTGCCCCCGCGATCAGAGACTTCGCCCTCTCGGCGCGTGAGGCGGACGTCACGGTCGCGCCCGGCCGGACGTGGAAGACGTGGACGTACGATGGCCAGGTCCCAGGCCCGCTCATCCGAGTCCGCCAGGGCGAGCGTCTCCGTCTTCGGCTGATGAACGAACTCACGGAGCCCACGACCATTCACTGGCACGGACTCCCTGTACCGAATCCCATGGATGGCGTGTCGGGGCTCACGCAGGAACCGGCGGCGCCAGGCGAATCGTTTGTGTACGAGTTTCTCGCTGATGCTCCCGGCACGTACCTCTACCACTCCCACCACGGTTTGCAGATGGACCGGGGACTTGTCGGCCCGCTCATCGTCGATCCGCTCGACACGACCGGGGAGCCCGCCTTCGACCGGGAGTACATCCTGGTTCTCGACGATTGGTTGGCGACCACACCCGAGGCCGCCCTCACCCATGTTCGGCAGTCCGGCGGCATAGGTGGCATGGGGGCGGGCATGATGAGCGGCAGTGACGGACCCGCGTATAGCGGCTATCTGGTCAACGGTGCACTTTCCAGTGGCGTGACGCCGTTGCGCGTGCGCCGCGGAGAACGGGTACGGATCCGCGTCATCAACGGCGCCAGTTCGACGACGTTTCGCGTCGGTCTGCTGGGCCATCAGCTCACCGTGACGCATTCGGACGGGCAGCCGATCCAGCCTGTGACGGTGGACACCTTGCCCATCGGGATGGGTGAACGCTACGACGTGGTGGTCCGCGCGGATTCACCCGGGACGTACCCGCTCCTCGTCGGACCGCTGGACAGCACCGTGCCCGGTGTCGTCGTCCCCTTCGTCTACGACGGTTACTCCGACCGGCTTGTCGCTCCGACGGTCTGGCCGGCGGTACTCCTCCGGGGGCGCACGCTGCGACTGCAGGATCTTGCGTCCCTTACCGTTCTCGAGTCGGCAGCCGTCCCGAGCCGCATCATCCGTCTGCAACTCGGTCAGGCGATGATGGGCGGCTACGCGTGGACGATCAACGGCCAGGCGTATCCCAACGCCGATCCGATTCCCGTGGCAGAAGGGGAACACATCCGGTTCGCTATTACGAACAGGACGATGATGCGCCACCCAATGCACCTTCACGGACACTTCTTTCGCGTGCGTGGCACCGTAGGCGGAGACAGTTACGCCCCTCTGAAGGACACGGTGCTGGTCGAGCCCATGGGCACCACGGTGGAGATTGACGCCGTCATGGACAATCCCGGTCGATGGTTCCTGCACTGCCACCACCTCTACCACATGGAGGCTGGGATGGCCCGGGTGGTCGAGTACCGATAGTCCATCTCTCAGCCGTCGGTTGGTGAGCCTGCCCGCATCTTGGGGCAGGCTCTCGTCGTTTTGCGGACTGTCTGGTTTCGAACAGTCCGCCAGGCCGGAGGTGCGGGAAAATGGCCAGTTGTAGACGCGTCGGCCCTGGGCACGCCCGCCTCGGCAGCCATTGGCGCGCCAAACGCGACGCGCGACGAGGTTCTCGTCTTGGCCTAACACGCGGCATACGACTTGCAACGGAGGTCTCCGCGAGTCAATGGAGCGATTTGAGAAGCCGCGCGCAGATCCTTGGCGAACGGCACCATGTGCGACATCACTCGCTTCAGGAGGTTTGAGATGTTGTCGGTATTTCGATGGAAGCGTACATTGACGGTAGCCGTCGGCGCATGGCTGCTCACGGCCGGGGTTGTCGCCGGTCAACAGCCACCGACCGCTCCGCCCGACGACCCCGTCTTGCAGATGTTGATCGACGAAGCGCTGGCTCGGCATCCCGGCATTCAGGCTGCGCATTCGGCGGTTGCGGCGGCGGGTACGCGGGCCGAACAAGCCCGTGCCTACCCAAACCCCATGGTGTCGACGACGTTCACGAATGACGGCTGGGTCCCAAGCCTGGGCAGCATGCCGATGACCACGCTCGGCGTCATGGTGAGCCAGGAACTGCCCTACTCGGGAAAGCGGAACCTGCGCGCAGCGTTGGCGACCGCCGAGGCGCGCCAGCTCGAACCGTCGGTGACGCGTGTCCGGCTCTCGCTGGAAGCGTCCGTCAAGCGCGCGTACTACGCGCTCGTGCTGGCGCGCGAGCTGCAAGCCCTCACCGACGAGCAGCGGAACGTCTGGAAGCAGGTCGAAAGCGTCGTGCGCCTGCGTTACGCAATCGGCCAGGGCGCCCAGCCGGACGTACTACGCACGCAGACCGAGTTGGCGCGCGTCGAACAGCGCGCCATTGAACAGGCGACAGAAGTCCGCGTCCGGCTAGCCGAGATCAACCAGCTTCGGTCGCGTCCGCTGGACACACCGATTGCGACGTCGACCGGGCTGAGCCTGCGCCCGCTGGAGGGGAACGCGGAGGACGCCGCGACCAGGGCGGTCGCGATGAGTCCGGAACTGGAGGGCGTGCGCCGGGCAATCGAGACGGACCGCGCCGCGGTGGACGTCGCACGCCGAGCCTTCAAACCGGACTTCAGCGTGCAGGGGGGCTACATGAATCGCGGTGCCCTCGACCCCATGTGGGTGGCCGGCTTCGGCGTGTCCTGGCCGATTAGCAAGAGAGCGCGCGAAAGCGCCGTGGCTGAGGCCGAGATTCGGGCGCGCGGCGACAGTCATGAACAGGCGGCTCTGGCGCTTCGGCTCGCGTACCAGACACAAGAGCGGTTCATGCGGGCACAGTCGGCCGAGCAACTCATCGCCCTGTACGACCGATCGGTGATCGTGCAGGACGAACTCACCCTGCAATCGACGATCGCGAACTACCAGACCGACAAGGTTCCCTTCGTCTCGATTCTCGAAGCGGTCACCACGCTCTACGCGGACCGCTGGGCGCGGACCACGTTGCTGGCGGACCACGCCAGGATTCGGGTGAGCATCGACGAGGCCGCACTGGAGCAGACCGCCGAGATGACGGGGTCGGCGGCGGGACCCGCCGGGTCGGCCCGGCGAGGTGGATCGAATGGCATGGGCGGCAGCATGAGCGGACGATAAGGACATGACGATGAAGCACTACATTCGCATACTCGCTCTCACGATGAGTGTGGTCAGCGTCGCCGGGGTCGGGGCGCTGCTGGTCTCCTGCCGCGGATCTGTGGAACACACCGGTGATTCCGCCACCGCGCATACGACGAAGTACCACTGCCCGATGCACCCGACGGTCGTGTCCGACAAGCCCGGCGACTGCCCCATCTGCGGCATGAAGCTCGTGCCCTTCGAACCCACGAAGCCCGAGCCGGCGGCATCGGCCGCCCCGTCCGCACCCGGGGTCCAGGCTGGCGGCGGCCGGCGAATTGCGTTCTACCGTTCCCCCATGGATCCAACCGTGCGGTCGGACAAGCCAGCCAAGGACAGCATGGGGATGGATTTCGTCCCGGTGTACGAGGACGAGGTGGCCGGCGCAGCAAGTGGCGTGGACGGTAGAGCCACGGTGACCCTCACGCCGGAGCGTCGGAGGTTGTTGGACGTTCGCAGTGAAGAGGTACGTGTGGCCCGCATCGAGAAGACGGTGCGCGCCGTGGGCCGCGTCACGACAGATGAACGGCGGACCGCACACATCCACGCCAAGTTCGAAGGCTACGTCGAGCGGCTCTATGTGGATTTCACAGGAATGGCCGTGAAGAAGGGCGACCCCCTCCTCGCCATTTACAGCCCCGACCTCGTGGCGACGCAGCAGGAGTACTTGCTTGCGCTCAAAGCCCAGCGACAACTGGCGCAGAGCCAGGTGCCCGCCGTGGTTCAGGGGGGCGCCGACCTGCTGGAGGCCGCCAAGGAGCGGTTGCGGCTGTGGGACATCAGACCCTCGGATATCGCCGAGATCGAACGGAGCGGCACGGTGCGCCGAGACCTCGACCTCCATTCTGAGGTGAACGGAGTTGTCGTCGTCAAGAACGTGGTGCAGGGCATGCGGATCATGCCGACTGATACCCTTTTCGAGATCGCGGATCTCTCGCGGGTATGGGTGATGGCGGACGTCTACGACTCCGACATCTCCGCCGTGCGGATCGGCTCAATGGCCGACATCACGGTCTCGTCTTTGCCGGGCCGCCACTGGCGCGGGGCTGTGACATTCCTCTCGCCAACCGTCGACGAGAAGACCCGCACGGTCAAGGTGCGGATCGAGGTGGACAATCAGTCGGCGGCATTGAAGCCCGACATGTTCGGCGATGTGCTGCTGTCGACGTCCAGCGGCATGGGCCTGGTCGTTTCTGACAGCGCCGTCATCGACACCGGTGAACGCACCATCGTGTTTCTCGACCGGCCCGATGGACGCATCGAGCCGCGCCAGGTACAGCTCGGTCTGCGATTGGCCGACGGTTACCAGGTACTGGGCGGTCTGGTGAAGGGGGACCGCGTCGTGACGGCCGCCAACTTCCTCCTGGACTCCGAATCGAGCCTGAAGGCGGCACTGTCGGCGATTACCGCTACACCCGCACCCGTTCGCGAGCCGCGCTGAGGTGGCCCCATGATCAGAGCAATCATTCGCTTCAGCGCCCACAATCGGTTCCTGGTCCTGCTGGCGACCATGGTGGCCGTGGCCTATGGCATCTACACGTTACGGCACATTCCGGTCGATGCGATTCCGGACCTGTCCGACACACAGGTCATCATCTACTCGCGGTGGGATCGCAGCCCGGACATCATTGAGGATCAGGTCACGTATCCGATCGTGTCGGCGATGCTGGGAACGCCGAACGTGAAGACCATTCGCGGCTTTTCGGACTTCGGATTCAGCTACGTCTACGTGATCTTCCAGGACGGCACCGACATCTACTGGGCGCGCAGCCGTGTGCTGGAATACCTGTCCAAGATCCAGCCGGTGCTGCCGGAAGGGGTCAAGACCGAACTGGGCCCGGACGCGACCGGCGTTGGCTGGGTGTTCCAGTACGCGCTCGTCGATGATTCTGGCACACAGTCGCTGGCGGATCTCCGCGCCATCCAAGACTGGAATCTCCGGTACCGGCTGCAGGCGGTGGCTGGCGTCGCGGAGGTCGCCTCGATTGGCGGCTACGTGAAGCAGTATCAGATCACCGTCGATCCGCTACGTCTGAAGGCGTACGACCTCGCCATCATGGACGTTGCCGCGGCCGTCCGACAGAGCAATAGCGAGGTCGGCGGACGCCTGCTGGAAATCGCCGGGAAGGAGTTCATGGTCCGCGGCCGAGGGTACGTGAAGTCGACGGCGGATCTCGACCAGATCGTGCTCAAGACCGACAACCGCGGCACTCCGGTACTGTTGCGAGACGTTGGGACCGTAGCGCTCGGCCCCGAGATGCGGCGAGGGATCTCAGACCTCGACGGGCAGGGTGACACCGTGGGCGGCATCGTCGTGATGCGTCATGCCGAGAACGCACGCGACGTAATCACCCGCGTCAAGGCGAGGCTCAAGGAACTCGAACCTTCGTTGCCGAAAGGCGTCCGGATCGTGACGACGTACGACCGATCCACCTTGATCGACGCTTCGATTGACAACCTCCGTCACGAATTGCTGCTCGAGGTGTTCATCGTCAGCCTCGTCATCCTGGTGTTCCTGTGGCACATCCCGTCAGCTATCGTCCCCATCATCACGATTCCGGTCTCGGTGCTTCTGGCATTCATCCCGATGCGTCTGATGGGCCTCTCGTCCAACATCATGTCGCTGGCCGGCATCGCCATCTCGATCGGCGTACTAGTGGACGGGGCGATCGTCGAAGTCGAGAATGCCTATAAGAGGCTCGAGGAGTGGCAGGAGAACGGTCGTCAGGGCGACTTCCACGCGGTACGCCTGGAGGCCCTGCTCGAAGTTGGACCGTCGGTGTTCTTCTCGCTGCTCGTGATCGCCGTGGCGTTCCTGCCCATCTTCACGCTGGTCGATCAGGAAGGACGCCTGTTCACGCCGCTGGCGTGGACGAAGAACCTGACGATGTTCATCGCGGCGCTGCTGGCGCTGACACTCGACCCGGCGCTCCGGATGCTCTTCACACGCATGGACTTTCCGACATGGCGCCCGCGCGCGATCTCGTGGCTCGTGGGTCAGGTCACGGTCGGCCGGTACTACCCGGAAGATCGCCATCCCGTCAGCCGCGTGTTGTTTGCGCTCTACGAGCCGCCCTGCCGCCTCGTGTTGCGGTTCCCGAAGGCGACGATCGCACTGGCGCTGGCCGTCGTCGTGTCAACGATCCCGGTCTACCTGAAGCTCGGCAACGAGTTCATGCCAGCGCTCAACGAAGGTACGATTCTGTACATGCCCACGACCCTCCCGGGCATCTCCGTAACGGAGGCTGGTCGACTGCTTCAGACGCAGGACCGGATTCTGAAGTCCTTCCCAGAGGTCGTCTCCGTCTTCGGCAAGTCTGGCCGCGCAGAAACATCGACCGACCCGGCGCCCTTCTCAATGATGGAAACCACGGTCATGCTGAAGCCACCTTCGGAGTGGAGGCACAAGGCGCGCTGGTACTCCGAGAAGACACCAGAGTGGTTGCAGGCGCTCGTCTTGCGGCGCATATGGCCTGACCGGTTGTCCTGGGAGGAACTGACGTCCGAGATGGACGCGGCGTTGCAGATTCCCGGGACGTCGAACGCCTGGACGATGCCGATCAAGGCCCGGATCGACATGCTCACGACCGGAGTGCGTACGCCGGTCGGGATCAAAATCTTCGGCGGCGACTTGAAGCAGATTGAGGCGATTGGATCTCAACTCGAAGAGATCCTCCGCACCGTGCCGGGCACGCGGAGCGTCTTCGCCGAACGGGCTGCCGGCGGGTACTTCGTCGATTTCGATCTCGACCGCCAGGCACTTGCACGGTTTGGCCTGTCGGTCGGGGCGGTGCAGGACGTCATCATGTCGGCCGTAGGTGGCGAGAACGTCAGCACGACCGTCGAAGGACGTGCCCGGTATCCCGTCAATGTCCGCTATCCCCGTGCTCTCCGGGACGACGTGACGCGCCTCGGCCAGGTGCTGGTGATGACACCGTCAGGCGCCCAGGTTCCGCTGGCGCAATTGGCTCGTCTACGCACGGTAGCCGGCCCGTCGATGATCCGGAACGAGAACGGAATGATGGCCGGGTACGTGTTCGTCGACATGACGGACAGCGACGTGGGTGGCTACGTCGAGCGGGCACGGGCGGCGGTGACGTCCAAGTTGTCGGTACCGACCGGCTACTCGATTGAATGGAGCGGCCAGTACGAGAACATGGTGCGGGTGCGAGAGCGCCTGAAGGTCGTCGTGCCCATCACGTTGTTCTTGATCTTCTTCCTGCTCTACATGAACACGAAGTCCGCGTTCAAGGCCTCGGTAGTCATGCTGGCCGTGCCGTTCTCGGTCGTCGGGGCTGTGTGGCTCATGTACGTGCTCGGCTACAACGTGTCGATCGCGGCGTGGGTCGGCATGATCGCACTTATGGGGCTGGATGCGGAGACGGGCGTGTTCATGTTGCTCTTCCTCGATCTCTCCTACGATGAGGCAAAGCGAAAGGACAAGCTGCGATCGCTCGCCGAGCTGAAGGAGGCGATCATCCATGGGGCTGTGAAGCGCGTGCGGCCCAAGATGATGACCGTGACCGCTGCCATGATGGGGTTGATGCCGATCATGTGGTCGTTGGGAACGGGCGCTGACGTGATGAAACGGGTCGCAGGGCCGATGGTAGGCGGTCTGACAACGTCATTCATCATGGAACTGCTCGTCTACCCGGCGATCTACCTGCTCTGGAAAAAGAGAGAGCTCAGGCCCGAGCCACGTGCCGCCGTCAACGGCGGCGAATGACGCGAACTGCAACTTGGCCGTCGGCCAGACGTGATCACTGTGGTTGGTGCTCACGTCTGGCCAACCGGGTCGCAGATGCATGGGGGGTACTCAATTCGAGTCGAATCGGCTGGCAGAGGAAACGGACAGAGTAGTTCCTTCCGAGTCAGGAGTTCCCAGTCACCCCCACGAGTCAGTAGTGGCCGAAAACAACACGCCCCCGATTGGCCCGCAGTGTGCATTCGGCCGACCGAGCGGTCCCTATGAACACCATTCGGGCTCGGAACACAGTCACTCGCCTTTGCCACGGGGCGGGCGGGCACGTTGCGGTCGCAGCCCGAGCTGGTGGGAACAACCGTATGGTTCCCATCCGCGCCATCGTTCGACGCAACGGCGACGGCCACCTCGGGAATTCTGCGGCCGCGAGGAGCATTCAGAGGGCGCCCAGCCTCAAGGATGATCCCCGCGTCGAGGCGCTCCGACGCATCGCCAGACAACTGAAGACACTGACGTGGAGTCCCGAGCTCCTGGCGCTCCTGCTGGACGAGTTGTACGTCGACGACCTGTTCACGGAAGTCGTCGGCAGCCCGGACACGATCCCGCCGCAGGAATCCGCCTCGGCCGTCGCGGTCGCCATCGCGCTCCGTCACAGCTGGCGACCTGACGATCTGGCGGCAGTAGCCCGCCGGCTCGGGGACGTTATGGGCGCACGCGATGAGCTCGCCCCGCAGTCCTGTGGCCGACGTCAGAGTCGGTCTGGCTGAGGTGGATGCCGCTCCATCGAGGCGGTTCTGGCCATCTGTAACCATGCGTGCGCTTGCACTAGACTGACAGGTCTACTTCTCGCCTGATCCCTCGTCTTTGCCACGGCCGCGACGGTCCTTCCCCCACCGCGCTTGCGCCGCGCGACGCAGGACAGCACTGCGTTCTTCCGGGCTGACGTTGCGCCACCGCGCTGCGCCCAGGCCAACAGCCGTGCGCTGAATTGGCGTCTGAGAGAGCTTTCTGCTGGCAAGATCGAGCATTTCGATCGCCAGATCGAGGAGGGCTTCCGGCGGCAGGCCACTCTGCTGCATGACACGCCGCAACCGCGCCGAGCGCCGGGCGCCAAGGAGACGTCCAAGTTCGGCGGAAAGCCCTGCCTCTGGAACGTGCGTTTTCTGAGGAGATGCCTTGGGTCTTGACATGCGTATGCTTGCATCCTATGTTATCACATAGCCACACACAATCGGAGTCGCAGGAGGAACACCCATGTCCAGCGACGTCGCCACTTCCGCTCGCCGCATCGCTACGCTGACAATCGCCATCGTAGCCCTCGGGCCCACGGCGCTATTTGCACAGTCCCCGTGGGAACGCGCCGCCAGCAATCTGGAGGCCGCGTTTACCGGGCCGCTCGCCCGGTCACTTGCGCTCGTCGCCATCGTGATCGGCGGGCTCATGTTCATGTTCGGAGAAGGCGGCGCCAAGCGCCAGATCTCCGGCATCGTCTTTGGCGGCGGACTCGCGCTCTTCGCGGCGCAATTCCTGGCCTGGCTCTTCTAGCCATTCACCACCCCGCGCGTTTCCGGAGGGCTGGCCATGACGGACCGCCTGACGTACCGCCCGGTCTATAAGGCGCTGCACCGTCCGCTGACGATCTGCGGCGTCGACCGGCGCCTGTTCTTCCTGGCGCTGCTCCTCGGCGCGGCGACCTTCAACCTGTTCTACTCCCTTCTGGCCGGCGTGTTGATGGGGGCCGGCCTGTACGGCCTGGCCTTGTGGGCGCAGCACCACGACCCGGAGATGCTTCGCATCCTTCTGGCGTCCGCGCGGCACCACGACCGCTACGACCCGGGCAAACACACCCGCGTCGACCTGGAGGTCCGACCGTGCTGACGATGGGCCGCATCCTGCACGACTATCACGAAGCCGGGAGCGTCAACGCGTTACTGGCGCTCTGGGGCTTCGTCGACGACACGACGTTCCTGACGAAGGCCGGCCACGTGGGCGTCGTCTATCGGCTCCGCGGCATCGATTACGAGGGACTCACCCACGACGAACTCCGGGCCCACGTCCATCGCTTCGAGGCAGCCCTCCGCTTGCTGGACGAGCACTGCCGGGTCTACCAGTACCTCATCAAGCGGACGGTCGCCCCGTTCGACTCGGCGTCTTGCTCGCAGCCAGTCGCTCGTGAAGCAGTCCAGCGCCGGACCGCTCATCTGAACGGGCTTCGCCGGGAACTATACGACATCGAACTGTATCTGGCACTGGTGTACGAACCGCCCGGCCGCCGCCGCTCCAGCACGGAACTTCGAGGCCTGTGGCGACAGCCGGGCGGCGCTTTGCGCGGGTGGCTCTCGACGCAGGACACGCTGACGCTCCTGGAGGGCGACCTGGACCGGGCGATCGGTACGCTGCACCACAAGGCGCAGGCGGTCGAGGTGCAGTTGGCGGACTTCGGCCCGGTCCGCCTGGCCAAGGCCGACGCGTTTCGCTTCTTCCGCCGCCTCGTGAACTACGACGCGGGGACGGCCGACGCGGCGCGCCTGGCCTACGACACGCACCTCGACTACTTCGTGGCGGACTCGGCGGTCGACTGCCAGCGCGACCATCTCGTGGTTGGCCATCGCCTCGTGAAGGTGCTGTCCACGAAGGAACCTCCGAGTCAGACGTTCGCGTTCCTCCTGCGCGACGTCTACACGATCCCCGGAGAGCTGATCGCGTGCCTGGAGTGGCAACGGATCCCCAGCGACCGGATGCGCCGCGAGCTCCAGACGCGCCGCCGGCACTTCTTCAACAAGCGCGTCTCGATGGTCAACTACATCGCCCCCGACACCAGACCAGAAGAGATGCTGGTGGACGATTCCGCAGGCGCGACGGTCCGACAGCTGGGCGACGCCCTGACGGAGCTCGAGGTCAACGGCCACTTCTTTGGCAGTTGCTCTCTCACGCTCGTCCTGCACGGAGACGATGGCCGCGCGTTGCAGCAGCAGGCCGCTGAAGCCACGAAGGTGGTGGCCGTCCACGACGGCAGCCTGTTCGAGGAGTCCTACAACCTCTTGAACGCCTGGCTGAGCATCGTGCCCGGAAACAGCGCGCAGAATCTACGCCGGCTGGCGCTACTCGAGACGAATGCGGCGGATCTCAGCTTCCTGTTTACGCTGGACGGTGGCGAACGCATCTGCCCGCACCTCCAGCGCGAGGCCCTGGCCGTCTTCGAGACGCCGCATCACAC
>CAYNDV010000058.1:0-25594 GCA_964396055.1 uncultured Vicinamibacterales bacterium
ACGGGACTCGGCCGCGCCGTCTGGCGTCACGGGCCCGGACGACGACGCGGGCGTGGGGACCCGGTCGCGGACCTGCGGCGGCGGCGGCGCCATCGTCGTCGCGGCCAGGGTGGCCCCGCCTGCCGGGGCAGCCGCCGGGGGCGCAGGGTGACTGGGCGCCATCCTGGGCCGATGCGCCGCCCGCAGGCGCCGCAATTCCACCCAGATATCATCGCCGCCCCGGGCAGCCACCAGCCGGAACACCTCGGCGGGCGTTCCGGGCAGGGTGATGTCCTTCTCGACCGCGCCCACTTCGCGCAGCGTCCGGCCGTCCTCCGCGGACAGCAGGTCGCTCAGCACGTTGTGCATCGCCTCGACGCTCAGCGGTCGGTCGGACAGGTTGGCCGGCCCGATCCCGGTCAGGACGTAGGGCCGCTCCCCGACGTGCATGACGAGGCCGTCCCCGTTGGCCTTCATCACGGCCGCGATGAGTGAGTCGATCAATGGCACAGTCGTCGGGCTCTTCCGCTCCCCTCACTTGTCGGCCGGAAAGAGGCCCGACATTAGCGGGAGGCGAAGACGGGACGAAATTCAGCCGGATCCAGCCATGTAGAGGCGGATCATCTCGACCACCTTGATCCCCCGGGTCTGGTAGGGCGCCACGAGACGCTCGGTGCGCAGGTACTGCAACATGCCGTCGTCGACGTAATCGGGCTCGCCGATGCCCTCGGCTGCGGCAAGCGACCGGGCGACGTCGGTCAGCGTCAGGACCGGCACCTCCACGCTGCGCGACCACGGAATCACGCCGAGGAGCGTGTGCGGGACCCGCTGGCGCCCGGTCCGCGCACGCAGGTAGATCTCGTTGGCAATGAAGGCGTAGCCGGCTTCGGCCCGGCTGGCGGGCGCGTCCTCCACCCGGAGGTAGTCGAGGCCGTCGATGCCCTTGAGCGCCTCGATCAGCAGCGGCGTGAACGACCCCTCGCCGGTCCACCCCGTGGTGTCGACGTTCATCGCTGCGTCCCTCCCAGCAGGGCCGTCAGGTCTCCCGCCCGGTCGATCACGACATCGTCCGGCCGGATGGTGGACGGCGGGATACGACGGAATCCGAACCCGTAGCGTGCGAGGCAGGCGCGGACGCCCGCGGCCCGGGCCACTTCGAGGTCCATCACCGAGTCGCCGATCATCAGCGTGCCGTCTGGAGCGGCACCGGCCTGCGCCATGAGCCATCGCAGACCGGCAGGGTCCGGCTTGCGCGGCAGGGTCCCGTCGCCGAACACGGCCCACTCGAAGAAGCGGCCGAGTCCGGTGTGCGCCAGCAGGCTGCGAGTGGAGGCCTCGGGCTTGTTGGTGAGCAGCGCCAGGCGGTGCAACGGCTGCAGCGCCTCGAGCATGTCCACCACGCCGTCGTAGGGCGCCGTGTGGTCGAAGACGCGGCGTTCGTAGAAGGCCAGGTACCGTCCCAACGCCTCGGGCGGCGGCTCGGCCATCCCGACGGTGGCCAGGATCCGGGACACGAAGAGGGGCGCGCCCTCGCCGATCATGGCGGCCGCCTGTTCTTCGGTCAGGCGTGCGCCGCCGTACGCCTCGGCCAGGTCGCTGGCGGCCTCGGTGAGGTCGCGGAGCGTGTCCATCAGGGTGCCGTCGAAGTCGAAGGCGAGCAGCACGGCGTTACGGGCGGGCGTAGGTGGCGTAGGACGACGGCGTCTCCCAGACGCGGACGGCCTCCACCGGCAGGTTCTGGGACGCGGCGTACTCGAAGATGATGCGGGCGAGGAACTCCGCCGTCGGGTTGCTGTCGACGAGGAAGACGGGCTCGCCCAGATCCTGCAGCGGCTTGACCAGCGGGTCGTCGCGCCGCAGGATCATCCGGTGGTCGATGGTCCGGTCGATCCAGCCCTTGACGATGCGCTTGATGTCGCTGAAATCGCATACCATGCAGCGGGCGTCCAGTTCGCCCGTGCGGACGTCGACCTCGACCACGGCGTTGTGGCCGTGCGGGTGCTTGCAGACGCCGTCGTAGTCGAGCAGGCGGTGCCCGTAGCAGAATTCGATGCGCTTGGTCGCCGAGTACATGCCCTCATTGTAAGCCGACGGGCTGGAGGTGGCGTATGGCGGTATCGCTCGAGACCACGGCGGTCCTGTGTTCCGGCGGCCTGGACAGCGTCGTGCTGGCCGCCCGGGAGGCGCGGGCCGCGTCCGTGCTGCCGTTGTACGTGAGCGTCGGGCTGGCGTGGGAGGCGGCCGAACGGCGGGCGCTCGAGCGTCTGGCGGCCACCCCGGCGTTCTCGGGGCGCATCAGGCCGCCGGTCCCGCTCGACGTCACGATGCGCGACGTCTACCGGCCGACGCACTGGGCGCTCACCGGCACGCCGCCGGCCTACGACACGCCGGACGAGGACGTGTATCTGGCGGGCCGCAACGTCATCCTGCTCGCGAAGGCCGGCGTGTACTGCGCGGGCGCGGGCATCCACCGCCTGGCCATCGGCCCGCTGGCGGGCAACCCGTTTCCGGACGCCACGCCGGCGTTCTTCGAGGCGATGGCGCGGGCGCTGTCGCTGGGCCTCGCCCACCCGATGGAGATCGTGGCGCCGTTTGTCGCCTGCGAGAAGTCGGACGTGATCAGGCTGGGGGTCTCACTGGGGGTGCCGCTGGAGCTGTCGCTGTCGTGCATGAACCCCACGGGCGACCTGCACTGCGGGCTGTGCAGCAAGTGCCGGGAGCGCCGTGACGCCTTCGCCGAGGCCGGCGTCGAGGACCGCACCATCTACGCCAGTCCGTCGCCCCGCTGAGCGTCACCAGACCTGGACGGTGATGGACCCGTCGCCCGAGCGGAGCTTCAGCGTCCGGCCCCCGGCGCCGATGGTGCCGTGCGCCGAGCGGCGCGCGCGGCGGCCGGCCCGATCCTCGTCGCCCGAACCCCGGTCCTCGTCCTTCGTGAGCCCTTCGACGTAGACGCGCCCGTCACCGCTCTCGGCGTCGACGAGGGCCGCAAAGCCCTTCGGCAGCTCCGCGCGGATGCTGCCGTCGCCGGTCGTGAGCAGCCAGTCAGCGGCCATGCCGCTGCCGTCGCGGGCCCGCAGCTGGATCGATCCGTCGTTCGTATCGATGCGGACGCCCTTGAGGGCGCCATCGAGCACCACGCTGCCGTCGCCGGTCTCGGCGTCGACCGTGCCTTCGAGATCGTCCCCACGGATCGATCCGTCGCCCGTGCGGACGGTCACCGCACCCTTCACCTCGTCGAGCTTGACGCTGCCATCCTCGGTGCGGAGATCGAAGGTGCCGCTCACGCGGCGCACCTGCACCGAGCCGTCGCCGCTGCGCACGACGAGATCCGCCTGCAGCGGCACCGATGCGATGATGCTGGCGCCGGGCGACGACCGCCAGTGACCGTCGGTGGAGAGGCCGGTCGGGCGCGGGATGTCGATGGTGATGACGCCGCCCTGCTGTTTCGCCTCGACCTTGATGGTGTCGGTGACGGCCTGGTCGGGGCCGAACTTCTCGATCTCGATCAGGACCTCGGGCCGGTCCCAGCCGCGGATCTCCACCGACCCGTCGAAGGTCGCCAGGTTCACGCGCGCGGCGCCCGCCACGGCGAACGTCTTCTCTTCCCGCACCCGGTACTCGTGCGCACCGAGCGTGATGTCGCAGGCAGCGGCGCCGACGGCCAGGACCGTGACGGCGGCGGCGCGGGTAATGGTGACGAGGCCGAATCGGGACATGGAACCCCCTCCACCCAGCATTGGACGGAAGGGGCCGGTGATTGGTTCAACCGGATGCGCGCCGGCGCCTACCGGTCCAGGCGGGCAGCGGCCTGCGCGCGCAGGTCCGCGACCAGCGCCTCGCGCCTGTGGTAGAGCTCCTTGCGCGGACGCCGGCCCGTGGGCGCGCCGACAGCGTACTCGCAGAAGAGCGGGAACGCGATGGTGGAGTCGCAGTAGGACACCACGGTGTCGGGCAGCACGCCGGGATTCACCTTGCCCCAGCTGACGGCCTCCGACGGCGTCGCCCCCGACAGCCCGCCCCACACCACCTGGTCGGTGGTGAACTGGATGAAGTAATCGTTGCCGCCCTTGGGGATCTTGTAGACCTCCCACAAGGTGGGCTGGCCCTGCAGGTAGAAGTTCTTGGGCGACCCGCCGCCGAGGATCACCGCGCCGTTCTTCTTCCCGGCCAGGATGATGGCGCACACCTCGTTGACGTCGCGGTTCGGATCCACCATGGCCGTGCCGCCGTTCATCAGCTCGTGGAACGCGACGTTCATCCCGATCGAGCTGTCGCCGGGCGACGAGGTGTAGATGGGCACGCCGAGCGCCGCCGCGCGGGCCACCACCGAATGCTCCTCGCAGCCCGGGAACGTCGTCATCAGGTCGCGGCCCAGCCGGTAGTGCAGCTCGGAGGACGACACGGGCGCGTCCCACGACTCGCGGGCGAGGAAGTCCCGCACGTAGGCATCGGTTTCGAGCAGGACCTGGGCCGGGAAGAGCACGTCGTAGATGCGGATCACGCCTTCGTCGTAGAGCTCGACGTCGTTGACGAACGGCGTGCCCCGATGCAGCGTGAAGTTCAGGGCGTAGTGCAGGTCGTGGTAGAGGTTCGCCCCGGTGCTGATCACGAAGTCCACCAGGCCGCGGTCCATCAGTTCGATGATGCAGCCGCCCAGCCCGGCGGGCGTCAGCGCGCCGGCGACGGTCAGGCCGATGGTCGTGTCGTTGTCGGGCGCCAGCATCTTCTCCGAGTAGATCCGGCAGGCCTCGGAGAGCCGCGCCGCGTTGAAGGCCTGGAACCCCTCGTCGATGAGGTGCCGGATCTCGGCGCCCCCGCGCGGCCGATAGTAGCGGATGGGCTTGCCGGTCAGGTACTTGCTGGCGGGGTGCTGGGGCGAACCGGGTGAACGATGCGGCACGGACGTCTCCTCCGGGTAACGGGGCCCGCGGGCCTGGGCACCCGGTAGATTAGCACCGTTTGACCTTGACACCGGGGTTGCCGGCACGCGAATGTACCCGGCCATGGACCCTAATGGATGGGCCACCGCCGGCGCCTTCGCCGCCGGCGCGGTGGCCGTCATCGTGCTCGGGGCGGCGTTGCTCGTCTGGTACAAGGGCCGGCCCTTCGCGACGGGCACCGTCTTCCGGGCCAGCCGGCTCAGCGCCGGCAACCGCCTGCTGCCGACCCAGGTGGCCATCACGCCGACCAACGTCGTGCACTACACGCCGCAGTGGTTCGGGCGCTACGAGCACTCGATCCACATGGCTCACGTCGCGTCGGTCGGGATCGACACGCACCTGATCTTCTCCGACGTGCTGATCGAGACGACAGGCGGCGCCTCGCCGATCCACTGCAAGGGGCACTACAAGTCCCATGCGGTCGAGATGAAGGCCCTCATCGAGCGGTACCAGACGGCGTACTACGCGGCCCAGACCCCCGCGCCGCCGGCCGTGCCGCCGCGGTGAACGGAGGGCTGCCACGGCCGTGAACACCGACTCGCGCGCGTGGTTGTGGACGATCGTGGCCGGCGGCGCGGTGCTGAGCCTCGCGGCCGCCTGGTACAGCCCGCAGGCGTGGCCCCACGCCATCGCCCTGGTGCCGGTGCTGGCCGCGGCCGTCATCGCGCTGTGGCTCGCCTTCCGCGCCCAGCAGCGCGCGGCGGCCACCATCGAGGCCCAGCGCCGCGAACTGGAGTTCTCGGCCAGCCTGCGCCTGCAGATCATCGAGGCCCTGTCCCTCGCCATCGACGCACGCCACCGATCAACCTCGTCGGTGCGGCGCGAGCAGTTCTATGCGGCTGAGCTCGCACGGGCGTTCGGCCTGCCCCCGGAGGAGGTGGAGGGTGTACGGACCGCCGCCCTGCTGCACGACGTCGGCAAGCTGGCGGTGCCGGATCACATCCTGACGAAGGCCGGCCCGCTCTCGCCGGACGAGCAGGGCAAGGTGCGCATCCACCCCCAGATCGGCGCCGGCATCATCGCCGCCGTCCCGTTCCCCTACCCGGTGGCGTCCCTCGTCCTGTGCCACCACGAGCGATGGGACGGCACGGGGTATCCGCGCGGCCTCAAGGGCCAGGACATCCCGCTGGGGGCCCGCATCCTCGCGTGCGTGGATCAGTACGAAGCCCTCACCGCCGACCGCCCGTTCCACCGTGCCCTGCCGGGCCGGGATGCCCTCGACGTGCTGTGGAGCGAGGCCGGAAAGGCGCTCGACCCAGTCGTGGTCGCGCGCTTCGCGGAATTGCTCCCCACGCTGCCCGGCGCGGCCGTCGACGGCCGCGGGGCGGCCCCGCCCGGGCCGGCCGACGCCCCGAGCCTGCCCGGCGCCGCCACGCCTGACGGCGTGCTGCACGACATCGCCCGGGCCAATACCGAGATTCACGGCCTCTACGAGGTCTCCCGCGCGATCGGCACCACACTCGGCGTCACCGACTCGATGAGCGTCATCGCCGCCAAGCTGAGCCACGTTGTCCCCTTCGACGCCTGCGCCCTGTTCATGCACGATCGCCGATCGGGGGTGGTGCGGTGCCGCTTCGCCGCCGGCACGTCCGCCGAACAGCTGCGCCAGCTCGCGGTGCCGGCCGGGCAGGGCGTGGCAGGCGCGGTGGTGGCCACGCGCGAAGCGGCTGTCAACGCCGACCCGTCCGCCGACGCGTCCGCGTCCGGTGTCGCGGGCGAGCCCCTGCCGTTCGCCTCGATGCTGGCCCACCCGTTGATCGTCGGCGACACCGTCGTCGGCGCCCTCGCCCTCTACCGCGCAGCCGCGCAGGCGTTTGAAGACGACGACCGGCGGCTGGTGAGCGTGGTGTCCGATCAGGCCGCAGCCGCCCTCGCCAACGCCGTGGTGTTCGAGCAGACGCAGGTGGACTCGGTCACCGACGCGCTCACCGGGCTGCCCAACATCCGGCTGCTCTTCGTCCACCTCACGCGCGAGCTCGCCCGCGCCGGCCGCCTGGACTCGGCCGTGTCGGTGCTGCTGCTCGACCTCGACAACCTCAAGACGATCAACGACACGTTCGGCCACACCACCGGCGACCAGGCCATCTGCCGAGTGGCGGACGCCCTGGCCGGCGCGATCCGCCCCTACGACCTGTGTGTCCGCTACGGCGGCGACGAGTTCATCGTGGTCCTGCCGGGCTGCGGGCGCGCCGAGGCCGAGGCCAAGCTGCTCGAACTGCAGCAGACCGTGGATGCCATCGTGTTCGAGGTGCGGGGCCGCCAGCGCGTGCGCCTGGCGATCAGCGGCGGGGCCGCCGTCTTCCCCCAGGACGGCCGCGCCTACGAGGCCCTCATCGCGGTGGCCGACCGGCAGATGTACCTGAACAAGGCCGCCCGCAAGCACCCGGCCGGCGAGCGGCCGAGGCTGCGTGCGGGCGCGATTTCCGACATCGAACTCGATCGCGCAGCCGCGGGGGTGCTCTAGTACTCTTCCCGCCGAATGCGCCGCGCGTCCACCCCGAGCGCTCTCAACTGCGCGGACAGGTCGGCGACGAACGACGCGGGGCCGCAGACCAGGCAGGTGGCGGGCGCCGTGAGCACCTCGGCGAGCAGGGCGCGGCCGATGCGACCCTTGCGGCCGCGCCAGGCCGGGTCTCGCGTGACGGTCTTCCAGTAACGAATCCGACCCCCGGCCTGCAGGCGCGTGAACTCCCGGTCGAAGACCAGTTCACGCGGCGTGCGAACGCTGTAGACCAGGTCGATGGCCGGCGGCCGGACCCGTGTGAGCGCCTCACCCAGCATCGCGCGCAGCGGCGCGATCCCCGTCCCTCCGGCCAGCAGCAGCAGACGACGGCCGGCCAGGGCCCGGGGCAGACCGAACCGGCCGAAGGGCCCCTGGACCGCCACCAGGGTTCCCGGCGTCAGGGGGGCCAGGTGGGCGCCCGGCGAGTGTCGGCCGTCGAGTCCGACGAGAATCTCGAGACACCCGTCCGCGCGCGACGCGCCGGGCGATGACGCGATCGAGTAGGGTTTGCGCAGGTCCTGGGTGGCGCGGCCGATGGCCACGGCCTGGCCGGCGGCGTACGGGAAGGCCCGGCCCCCCAGATCGAGGCGCACCAGGACGGCGCGCGCCGACACGCGTTCGACGGACCGGACCGTGGTGAGACGTTCGCCGCGCACGGGAAGCCCCTGTCGTTGCGGAGGCGTCAGATCCCCATCGCGTGGAACCCGGCATCGACGAGCAGGACCTCGCCGGTGATCGCGGAACTCTCCGGCCCGAGCAGGAAGCGGCCTGTCGCGCCGACTTCGTCGAGTTCCACGTTGCGCCGCAGGGGCGACCGATCGCGATAGACCTGCAGGATGTTCGAGAATCCCGAAATCCCGGAGGCGGCCAGGGTCTTGATGGGGCCCGCCGAAATCGCGTTGACGCGAATGCCCTGCGGCCCGAGGTCCGCCGCCAGGTACCGCACGCTCGCCTCGAGCGCGGCCTTGGCCACGCCCATGACGTTGTAGTTGGTGAACACCCGGTCGCTGCCGAGGTAGGTGAGGGTGAGGATGCTGCCGCGTCCGCGGGGCGCCATGAGCGGCAGCGCGGCGCGCGAAAGCACCACCAGCGAGTAGGCGCTGACGTCGAGCGCGATGCGGAAGCCCTCCCGCGAGGTGTCGACGAACGGACGCGACAGTTCTTCGCGCGGGGCGAACGCCGTGCCGTGCAGCACGTAGTCCAGGGCCCCGAACTCGCGCCGGATGGTCTCGAACGCCTCGGCCACCTGATCGTCGGCGGTCACGTCCATCGGCAGCACCAGGGGGTCCGTCAGTTCGGCGGCAAGTTCACGGACGTTCTCGCCCAGGCGTTCGCCCTGGTAGGTCAGCGCCAGGCGCGCGCCGTCGGCCGCCAGCGCCTGTGCAATCGCCCACGCGATCGACCGCCGATTGGCAACGCCCGTGATCAGGCCGAAGGTACCGGCAAGCACACTCATGCGGGTTGCTCAGGACTTCTTGCGGCCGTGCCCCCCGCCGTGGGAGCGGCCCTGGCGCGGTCCGCTCTGGGCGTGTGCGCCTCCCGGCCCTGGTCTGCCGCGCCCGTGGGTACCATGCCCACCGGGGGCGCCGTGCCCCCCGTGGCCACGCGACCCGAATCCGCCGTGGCCGCCGCTGGCCCCCGTGTGGTGGCCGTGCGGCCTGCCGCCGGGACGCGCCGAGGCTCCGCCTGTGCCGCGCGCCGCGCGCCCGTGAGCCGGACGCTGGTTGGCCGTGTGCATCGTGAACTCGGGAGCCTGACGGGCTGGCACCTCTCCTTCGATGCGCGGCAGCACGGCACGGATCAGGCGCCGGTGGACGGACCCTTCGTGCGTCGGGGCCGTCGCCGGGGACACAGGTGCGCCCGCATCCGGGGGCGCCGCTGCAACCGGCGCACCCGCCACGGTCTCGGGCACCGGCGCGTCGGCCTCGCTCTCCGGTTCGGACGGCTTCGGCGGGACCATGCCTGCGGCCGCGCCGGCCGGGGGCCGCGGCGGCAGCGGGGGGGCCACCTTCTTGCGCCCGGCTGGCATCTTCCCCTGCCGGTACTCGTGCTCCGTGTCGCACGTCGTGCACCGGGTCTGGCGGATATCGTCTCCGACCATCGCCACGACGGCGTGGTCGCTCAATCGCCGCTCGCGCGGGCAGTAGTCATCGACGATGTCACCAACCCGTGGCTGGCGCTGCTGCATGAAGAGTCCCCCGGCAAAGCCTTTCGAACTGGTGGGATGTGAGTGCTGCAGGACGGTCGATTCTAACTTAGGCACGGAGGGCAGGGCAACAGGCGGGGCCGGGCCCCGCCCGCTCACGCGCCGGCGCCGGGACGCGCGGCCAGCCAGGTCCGGGTCTCCTGCACCGCCGCCGCGACGGCCGACGGTTGGGTCGACTGCGGCGTCCGCTTCGCCTCCACCGACGCCCGGGCCGACACGGCGGTCAGGATGTCCGCGTCGAAGGCGGCCGAATGTGCCTGCCACTCGGCCAGGGTCAGCGAGGGGAAGTCCCGGCCGTCGCGGGCCAGCGCCCGCACGACGCCGCCGACGACGGCATGGGCCTCGCGGAAGGGCACGCCGCGGTTCACGAGGTAGTCGGCCACGTCCGTCGCCAGCAACAGGCCCGACGCAGCGGCTTCGGCGGGACCGGGCGCCAGCGTGAGGCCGGCCACCACCGGCGCGACGACGTCCAGGCAGGCGGCAGTGACGTCTTCCGCCTCGAAGACGGCTTCCTTGTCCTCCTGCAGGTCGCGGTTGTACCCGCTGGGCAGCCCCTTCATCGTCACGAGCCAGCCCACGTGGCGGCCCACGACGCGTCCCGCCTTCCCGCGCACGAGTTCCAGCGGGTCCGGGTTCTTCTTCTGCGGCATCAGGCTGCTGCCGGTCGCGAACCGATCGGGAAGGGCGAAGAACCCGAACTCGTCGCCCGTGAAGAGCACCAGATCCTCGGCCAGCCGGCTGAGGTGGATCATCGTCACGGCGCAGGCGTGGAGGAACGAGGCGACGAAGTCCCGATCCGACGCCGCGTCCACCGAATTGAGCACCACCCGGGAGAAGCCGAGGGCGGCGGCCAGGGCCGCGGTGTCCACGGGCCAGGCCGTCCCGGCGATGGCCCCCGAGCCGAGCGGCAGTTCGTCGGCTTCGTCGAGCGCCTGCGCCAGCCGGTCGTGATCACGGCGCAGCGCCGCCGCGTGCGACAGGCAGTAGTGCGCCGCCAGAATCGGCTGCGCGCGCCGCATGTGGGTGTAGGACGGCATCACGGCCGGCCCGCAGGCTTCGGCCTGGTCCGCGAGGGCCGAGATGGCGCGGCGCACGCGCGTCTGGAGCGCCGGGATGTGCCGCTTCAGGTAGAGGCGCAGGTCGAGCGACACCTGCTCGTTGCGCGACCGGCCGGTGTGCAGGCGTTTGCCCGCGTCGCCGATCCGCTCGACGAGCAGGCGCTCCACGCACGCATGGATGTCCTCGTCGGCGCCGCCGAGCAGCGCCGGATCGCGGTGCACGTCGGCGCGCACGGACTCGAGCCCGCCCCGGATGGCCTCGGCATCCACGGCCGACAGGACACCGGCCCGGCCCAGCGCCGCCGCCCAGGCCAGGCTGCCGTCGATGTCCTCCTCGACCAGGCGCCGATCGACGCCGAGCGACACGCCGAAGGCGAACACGGACGGGTCGGGCTCGGTGTCGAAGCGTCCGGACCACAGGTGCGGCATCACGCGGCCTCCTGCGGCGCGGCGGCCGCGGTTTCGTGGCGCCCCACGACGAGCGAGGCGCCCTTGAGGAGTCTCAGCCGCACCGAGCCCGTGAGTGGCGTCTGCGTCCGCGCGACGAAGGCGTCGAGGGCCTCCCGGAGGGGCGAATACCAGTTCCCCTCGGCCACGAGGGCGCCGTACTGGATGGCCAGCCCGTGCTTGACCCGTTCGAGTTCGGCCGGCAGCAGCAGGCTCTCGAGTTCACGGTGGGCCTGGTGCAGGACGACGGTGGCCGGGGCTTCACAGACCTCGCGCGGCGGCGCGCCCGGCAGGCCGTTCTCCACGATGTCGAGGCGTCCCACGCCGTGGCTGCCGGCGATGGTCGCCAGGCTGGCGATCATGTCGGCGAAGGCCATGGGGATGCCGTTGACCGCCACGGGCACGCCGCGCTCGAAGGCGATGTCCAGGAAGGCGGGCGTCTCCGGGCACGCGGCGGGATCCGCGGTGAGGGAGAAGACCTCGGCCGGCGGTTCGGTCCAGGGGTCGTCGAGCGGGCCGCCGGCGACGGTCCGGCCCCACAGGCAGGCGTGGGTGCGGTACGGGTGCTGGGGCATCCGGGCGACCGGGAGGCCTCGGCCGTGCGCGTACGCCACGGCCTCGGCCGGCGACATGCCCCAGTCGCGTGCGGGGGCCAGCACGTCGAGGTCCGGCGCCAGGGCGCGAACGGCGCGTTCGAGGCGTCCGCCTTCCGGATCCTGCGGCCCGCAGCCATGGGCCACGGCCGTGGCGTGCTCGATCCGGGCGATGTCCACGAGCGCCCGCGCGACCACCGGGCTTGTCAGCGCGCCCGCCAGCGGGCGCCCGTGCCCCTCGAGGACGCCGGCCTGCAGCGCAGGCAGGAGGACGTCGGTGGCAAACGGCGTTCGGGCGTCGAGGACGTGGGCACGAACCGCGCCGGCAGCGAGGGCCCGTTCGCGCACGGGTTCGAGGTCGCGCCCCTGTCCGAGGTCGAGGGTGAGGGTGACCACTTCGGCCCGCCGGGCCTCGGCGAGCCACGCGACGGCTGCCGTGGCCATGGGGCCGCCGGAGTAGGCAACAACGATTCGAGGCATCGGCATCCCTCCCACGCGCGTCAGGCGAAGGTCATACGCCCTGCCGGGCGAGGGCCTCGAGTTGGGCGGCGACGCGGCCGGCGGTGACGGCGTCGCGGCAGACCACGAGCACGGTGTCGTCGCCGGCCACGGTGCCGATGACGCCGTCGAGGTCGGTGGCATCGATGGCGATGGCGAGGGGCTGGGCCTGGCCGACGCCGGTCTTGGCCACGACGAGCTGCTGGGCGCGGTCGAGGCTGGTGAGGTATTCGGCGACGGCGTGCTGGAGCCTGGCGGCGGCGACGACGGGGCTGGCGACGTCGGCGCCGGGGCGGTGGTAGGCGCCGTCGGCGGAGTTCTTGACCAGGGCGAGGTCGCGGATATCGCGCGACAGGGTGGCCTGGGTGACGGAAAAGCCGAGGCCGCGCAGGCGGCGGCGCAGCTCTTCCTGGCTGGCGATGCGGTGGTGGTCGATGAGCCCGAGGATGGCCGCCTGCCGGCGTTTCTTCATCATGGTGACGTCCGTGCATATTTATACACCGCACAGCGCCTCCAGACAAGCCTCAGGCCCGTAATGCGTGCATTCGAGCCGATTGACCGACACTCATTTATGATGCATACTTATTCACGCTGACGCATGAACACTCATTTTGCGGCCCGCGTCGCCCTCGCTGGAGCCACCGGCTACGCCGGCCAGGAACTGCTCCGCCTGCTCGCCACCCACCCCCGCATCCGCGTCACCGCCGCCATGGCCTCCGGCACCGAGGCCCGCCGTCTGCCCGCCCTCGCCCGCGTCTGGGACGACGAGATCCAGCCCCTCGACGTGGATCGCCTCGCCGCCGGCGCCGACATCGTCTGCCTCGCCCTGCCCGAGCACGCCTCCGCGACGATTGGCCCGGCCCTCGCCGCCCGCGGCGTCCGACTCGTCGACCTGTCCGGCGCGTTCCGCCTCCGCGACCACGATGCCCGCGCGCGGTGGTACCCGGACGCGACCGCACGGCCCGACGGCACCGTCTACGGCCTTGCCGAGCACCAGCGCGACGCCATCCGCAGCGCCGCCGTCGTCGCGTGCCCGGGGTGTTATCCGACGGCGGCGCTCCTGCCCCTGCTGCCCCTGGCCGCGCGCGGCCTGCTGGACGGCGACGTCATCATCGACGCCAAGTCCGGCGTCTCGGGCGCCGGCAAGTCGCCGACCGAGCGCACGCACTTCTCCGAGGTGCACGGCAGCCTCGCGGCGTACGGCGTGTTCGCCCACCGCCACGCCGCCGAGATGGAGCAGGAACTGGGGCGGCCCGTCACCTTCGTGCCCCACCTGGTGCCGATCAACCGCGGCATCCTCGAGACGATCTATGTCCGGGTGCGCCAGGGCGTGACCGCCGCGGCCGTCGAGGCTGCGCTGGGCGACGCGTACCGCGATGCGCCCTTCGTCCGCCTCTGCGGGCCGGCGCTGCCCGAGATCAAGCACGTCGCCTACACGAACTTCTGCGACATCGGCTGGCGCCTCGACGAAGCTTCGGGCCGCCTCGTGATGGTGTCGTGCATCGACAACCTCCTGAAGGGCGCGGCTGGCCAGGCCCTGCAGAACATCAACCTGATGACCGGCCTCGACGAACGCGTTGGGCTCTGGCGGTGAACGTGGACACCACGGTGCTGAAACTCGGCGGCGACCTGATCGAGGACGCGGAACGCCTGCGCGCGGTGGCGGGCGCCATCGCCGTCGCTGCGGCCAGCCTCCCCCTGGCTGTCGTCCACGGCGGCGGCCGGGAAATCGATGCCGCGCTGGCTGCCGCCGGCATCCCGAAGCAGCAGGTGGACGGCGTGCGCGTGACCGACGCCGCCACGCTCGCCACGGTGGTGCCGGTGCTGGCCGGCACGGTGAATACCCGGTTCGTGGCGGCCATCGGCGCAGCCGGCGGGCGGGCGGTCGGCCTGACCGGCGCGGACGCCTCCGTGGCGCCCGTGGTGCCCATGCCGCCCCTGCAGGCCGTGGACGGCCGCATCGTGCCGCTCGGGTTCGTGGGCCAGCCGGTCCTCGACGGGGACGCGGCCCTCGTGACCACGCTGGTCGCGGCCGGCTACGTGCCGGTGATTGCGAGCATCGGCGCGGGCGCCGACGGCGCGCTCTACAACGTCAACGCCGACACGATGGCCGCGGCAATCGCCGTGCGGGCGCGCGCCTGGCGGCTCGTCATCGCCGGCACGACTCCCGGCGTGCTCGACGCGTCGGGCCGGACCGTCGGCCGCCTGTCCGCAGCGGACGAGGCCGCCCTGGTGGCCGCCGGCGCCATCAACGCGGGCATGATCGCGAAGCTCAGGGCCTGCCGCCAGGCCCTGGACGGCGGCGTCGTCCACGTCACCATCACCGACGGCCGCGACGGGACGCGGCTTCGGGCCGCCCTGACGGGCAACGGCGTCCCGGAGTACGCCACTGCAGTCACATAGCTATCGGCGTTCGGCCAGCGGCGGGCGGCGGGCCAGCGCGTTTCTATCTTCTATCTTCTGTCTTCTGTCTTCTGTCTTCTGTCTCATTCGCAGGTGTCGCCCATGTCTTCCGTGATCGCCCTCGAGAGCCAGCACGTCCTGCAGACCTACCGGCGCGCGCCTGTCGTGTTCGCGCGCGGCGAGGGCTGCTACCTGTGGGATACCGAGGGCCGGCGCTATCTCGATCTGATCTCCGGCGTCGGCGTCGCGGCGCTCGGGCATGCGAACCCCGTGCTGGCGGCGGCCCTGGCCGAGCAGGCCTCGATCCTGCTGCACACGTCGAACCTCTACTACCACCCGCTGCAGGGGCAGGTGGCTGCGCGCCTGGCGGCACTGTCGGGGCTGCCGCGCACCTTCTTCTGCAACAGCGGCACGGAAGCCAACGAGGCGTGCCTGAAGTTCGCCCGCCGGTACTGGCACACGCAGGGCGACGGCGGGCGCACCCGGTACGTCGCCCTGGAGCATGCCTTCCACGGGCGGACGTTCGGGTCGCTGTCGGTGACCTGGGACCATCACTACCGCGATCCGTTCGCGCCGCTCGTGGGCGGCGTCACCTTCGTCTCGCCGGACGACCCGGCGGCGCTGACGGCCGCGGTCGACCCCTCGGTGGCGGCCATCACGCTCGAAGCCATCCAGGGCGAGGGCGGCGTGCGTCCCCTGAGCCAGGCGTTCGCCGATGCGGTGCGCGAGGCGCAGGCCCGCACGGGCGTCCTGGTCATCGCCGACGAAGTCCAGTGTGGCCTGGGCCGCACGGGCGTCCCCTTCGGCTTCCAGCGGATCGGCCTCCAGCCCGACCTGGTGGCCGTCGGCAAGGCGCTCGGTGCGGGCGTGCCCGTCGGTGCCGCCCTCGTCAGCGACCGCGTGGCCGGCGCCATCGCGGCCGGCGACCATGGCAGCACGTACGGCGGCAACCTGCTCGCTTGCCGCGCCGCGCTGGTCTTCCTCGAAGCCCTGACCACCGGCGGCCTCATGGAGCGCGTGGCCCAGGTCGGCAGCGTGCTCGGCGCCGGCCTGCGGCGCCTGGCCGCCCGGCACGCGGTCATCCGAGAGGTCCGGGGCGCGGGCCTCATGTGGGGCCTCGATCTGCAGGCCGATGCCGCGCCGTACGTGAGCGCCGCACTCGCGTCAGGCCTGCTCATCAATCGCACGTCCGAAACCGTGATCCGCCTCCTGCCGCCGTTCATCCTCGGGAAGGCCCAGGCGGTCGAAGTCGTGGAACGTCTCGACGCGTTGTTCACGCAGGTGGCGAAGGAGCAGGCCGCATGACCCCCGAACCCGTATCCCTCTGGCCCGGGCCCGCCCCGGCCGCCCCCGCTGTCCCCGCCAACCTCGCGCCCGGCGCGCTCGTGACGCGGCGCGGGACAGCCGCCGACGCGCCCGGCATCCACGCGTTGATCCTGGCGAACCTCGACGAGGGGCACCTGCTGCCACGCACGCTCAGCAACGTCACGACCCTGGCCCACCGCTTCACCGTGGTCGAGCACCAGGGTGTCGTGCTGGCGTGCGGCGAACTGGCGCCCCTGAGCACCGCCGTCGCCGAGGTGCGGTCGCTCGTCGTGCATCCCGAAACCCGCGGGCTGGGACTCGGCCGGGTCGTGATCGCCGACCTGCGTCGACGCGCGCGCCGCAGCCGGTTCCGCACGCTCTGCGCCTTCACCCACGGCCCGGAGTTCTTCGTGCGCCTGGGATTCTCGATCGTGCCCCACGCGTGGGTCCCCGAGAAGGTGGCCAGCGACTGCTGGAACTGCTCGAAGTTCCCGCAGTGCGGCCAGTACGCCATGGTGATTCCGGCGTCGGCGCCTGGTGAGGCGGACCCGGCGCGGGGCGATCTGTCGTGAGCCGCCAGGATCTGCCGCCGGGCGTGTCGGTGGACTTCATCTCGGGCGGCATCACGGCGCCGGACGGATTCCGGGCCGCCGGCGTGTCGTGCGGGATCAAGAAGGGGGACGCGCTGGATCTGGCGCTGGTCGTCTCGGACAATCTCGCCACAGCGGCGGGCGTGTTCACCACGAACCAGGCCTGCGCCGCGCCTGTCGTGGTGTGCCGGGAACACCTGCAGCGCACCGGCGGCCGGGTGGCCGCCGTCATCGTCAACAGCGGCTGCGCCAACGCGTGCACGGGCGCCGCGGGCATGGCCGTGGCGCAGGCGACGGCCGACGGCCTCGCACGCGCGCTCGGGTGCGGACCCGAGCACGTGCTGGTGGCGTCCACGGGCGTCATCGGCGTGCAGCTCGACGGCGGGAAGGTGGCACGCGGCGCCTCGGCAGCCCTCCGGTCTCTCTCGCGCACGAACCACCTCGAGGCCGCCCGCGCGATCATGACCACCGACACCGCGCCCAAGGAGGCGGCGGTCCGCGTCACGACGCCCGCCGGCGCGTTCCACGTGGGTGGCATGGCCAAGGGCGCAGGCATGATCGAGCCGAACATGGCGACCATGCTCGGCTTCCTGACCACCGATGCGATGGTGCATCCGCCGCTGCTGAAGCAGGCCCTCGTCGAAGTGGTGGACGAGACCTTCAACGCGATCACCATCGACGGCGATACGTCCACGAATGACTCGGTCGTGGTGCTGGCCGGCGGGGCGAGCCACGTGCCCGTGGAGGAGGCGCTCTATCCCGCGCTGGTGGCGGGCCTGCGCGCGGTGTGCGGCCACCTGGCACGCGCGATCGTCCGGGGCGGGGAGGGCGTCACGAAGCTGGTGGCGCTGACGGTGTCGGGTGCGGAGAGCCGGGACGCGGCCCGGCACGCCGCGAAGGTCATCGCCAACTCGCTGCTGGTCAAGACCGCCATCCACGGAGGCGACCCCAACTGGGGCCGGCTCGTGGCCGCGGCCGGGCGCGCCGGCGTGGCGTTCGACCTCGATCGGGCGCTGGTGCGGATCGGCCCGGTAGTGCTCTTTGCCGACGGGGTGCCTTTCGATGACCGCGCGCCGGAGGCCGCCGCCTGCCTGGAGGCAGCCGATGTCGAGATCGAGGTCGGCCTGGGCGCCGGCCTTCACACCGCCACGGTGTGGACCAGCGACCTCAGCGCCGAGTACGTGCGCATCAACGGGGAGTACAGGACATAGTGGGGCCGTTGGGCTATCGGCCGTTGGGCCGTTGGGCAGCGCGACAGCGTGATCTCTTCTTGCTTCTTGCTTCTGTCCCTACCGCCCGCCTCCCCGACGCCGTGCCTTGAGCAGGACCGCCACCTCATCCGGCCGTCCGTTGTCGTAGTCGAGCCGCACCCGGCCGTCGGCCGTCGTGGTCACCACCGCGGGGATGGAGGTGGCCGTGAGGTACCAGCCCGCCGGCAGCACCACGGCGTTGCGCGACCGTCCCAGGGCCCGATCCCAGACCAGTTCGTCGCCGTCCAGGTAGTAACGCGCCTCGTCTGTGTACGTCTCGATGATGCGCAGCCGGCTTGACTGGCCCGCTTTCACCGCCGGGAAGCGGATGACCACCACTTCGGTCTCCGGCCGCACCTGTTCGCCGATGTCCAGTTTCGCCTCCGTGATGGCGGCCCCCTTCAGGGTCTCGACCTTCAGGGCCTCACCCGTGTCGAGCAACCGGGCCGACGGGTTCGACACCCGGCTGCCGGCCCGGACCACGTTCAGATACTTGTCCACGCCCGCGCGCCGCTCGGTGTAGTCGTGGTAGAGCGCGAACGCATGGGTCTCGGGCTGCTGCAGGAAGTAGACGATCTCGCGGTCCTGCCTCGCGCGCTCGGTCAGCCGTGGCGACGGGGACGGGTCGGCGGACGACGCCGCCCCCTGCGTGGGCGGGGCCGGCGGCAGGGGCCTGGCCTTGATCACCAGCGGTGCGGGCCCGCCACCGGCGTTCATGAAGCTCACGCGCACGCGGCCGTCGGGCTCGGCGGCAATCTGCGAGGGAACGTTGCACGCGACGACCTCGTAGCCCGCGGGCAGGACAACCGCGTTGCGCCTGATCCCCAGTTCCCGCGAGAAGACGATCAGGTCGCCTTCGCGGAAGTACGACGCGGCGTCCCGGTAGGTCTTGTCGATGCGCAGCCTGGTCTCGCCGCCAGCTGGCACGGGCTGTGGCAGGGTCACCTGGATGTACTGCGCGTCGGGATCGGCCGCCGCGTGGCCGGCCTGGCGGGCGGCCGCGCCGCTCACCACGGAGAACGGCAGCGGCGTGCCCGTCGCCTGGTCGAACACCGCCTCGTCAGACGCCTCGCTCCCCTTGCGGATGACGTTGAAGTAGTGCCGCGCGCCGGGACGGGTCGCGGTGACCTCGTACACGATCCGGAACTGCGCCGTGCCGGGAGCGAGCAGTTCGTAGCGCGTATAGTCGTCGGCCTCGTGCCCTTCGAGGAGGGGCTCGGTCTCGCGGGGCGCCGGCGCAGGCGCGGCGGCTGCCGCCTTCCGACGGAACGTCGTGCCGTCGTCCCACACGCCCGCGGTCTTCATGTGCGCCGCCAGCCAGGCGCGCACCTCGCGGGTCTGCTTCGTCAGGACGACATTCCCCTCGCTGTCGGGACACGCGCCGAGCCCGGCGGTCTCGGGCTTGCCGGCGTGCGCCTTGAACCACTCGTGGGCGAGCGGCCGCCACACGAGCGTGTCGCCCTGCCGATCGAGGAGAAAGGGCAGGTGTACGCGGGTCGTCCCCGGCGGGGTGTCCTGTCCCGTCTCGCGCGTCAGGTCGAGCACCCGGTGCGCCCCGATCGTGGTCAGGTGTCCCGTGAGCCGCGTCACCTCGCCATCGTCATCGAACGCGATGTCGTAGGCCTTCCACGCTCCGTGGGCGATGGTCAGCGCGTGCCCCTCCTCGGGGTTCTCCCACGTCCCGATCAGCGCCTCGTCGAACTCGACGGAGGCCGTGTCGTACACGGGATGGAGCGTGACCACGAGGCAGCCGGCCAGCGGCAGCAGGCACAGCGCGGCGAGCGGACGCAGCAGGCGAAGGGACGGGACCGGGATGGTCATGAGCGCGCCTCCGGGCGGGCTCATGTTTATCACGAATCTTCACACTTGCCACATGACAGGGCGCCCGGGGCCGCGTATCGTTGAGACACAACTCCCGCCGAGTGATCCGACGGACGGGTGCCGGGGGCCTCCTGGAGGGCGCGCCGTGGACACGATGTCGTTAGGCTGTTTCGCTGCCGCCGCCGCGGCTTTGTGGTTTGGCATCACCGTGGTGCTGCCCATCGTGAGCTGGGCCCGCCTGCGCCGGGCAACGGCCGAGATCGATCGCCTGCGCACACGGCTGTCGGAGGTCGAAACCCGCCTGGCGAAGCCTCCCGCGCACGCCGCCGCGGTGGCACCTGACCCGGCCGAGGCCGCGGCCGCCGCAGCACCTGCCGCTGTCGTCCACCCGGCGCCCGAGGCCCCGGCCCCGGAGCAAGGCGACGTTCGCGTCCCGGTGTCGCCCGCTGAAGTCGCGCGGGTCTACGCGGCCTCGTCGCCCCCCACACCGGCGGCCACGCCGGTCCCGGCACCGGTCCCGGCGCAGGCCCCTCCTCCGCCGGCTCCGTTCGCCCTCGGGGGCGCTGAGGCCCGCCAGGAGAACGCCGTTCGGCCAGACACGCTGGAGTCACGCATCGGCGGACGCGGCCTGCTCTACATCGGCATGGCCGCGCTGCTCTTCGGCATCGCGTTCTTCGTGAAGTACGCCTTCGACAACGAGTGGATCAACGAAACGGCCCGCGTGGTGCTCGGGGGGCTGCTGGGCGCTGGCATGGTGGCGGGAGGCGTGGCGCTGGCGCGCCGTCGCTACGATCTGTACGGCCAGGTGGTGGCGGGCGGCGGCTTCGCGGCGCTCTACATCTCCATCTGGGCGTCCCTTAACCTCTACGGGCTCGTCACGCGGCCCACCGCGTTCGTGCTCATGGTCGCCGTCACAGGCGCGGCGGCGCTCGTCGCCGACCGACTCGCGGCGCAGGCGCTCGCCCTCGTGGCCATCCTCGGCGGCTTCTTCACACCCGCGATGGTGGGCGGCGACGAGGACGCGCAGGTGGTCCTGTTCACCTACCTCGCCATCCTGGTGGCCGGCACCGGAGTCCTCGCCGACCGTCACGGCTGGCCCCGCCTCACGCGCGTCGCGTACCTGCTGACGCTGCTCGTGGCCTGGGGCTGGGCCGAGGTGCACTACACCGCCGCCCGGTACGCCACGACCGAGTTCTTCCTGGTGCTGTTCGCGGCGATGTTCGGCTTCCAGTTCTGGCGCGACGTGCGCGACACCGACGTGCGGGTCGATCCCGCCCCGGCGGTTGCCCTGGCCTCCGTGCCGCTGATCTTCCACGGGTGCTCGGTGTCCGTCCTCGGGCCGCACTCGCTGCCGTTCCTCGTCTATCTCACGCTCTTCACGCTGGGCGGCGTCCTCATCAGCGTCCGGTGGGACAAGGCCTGGGTGCGGCTGGCCGTGTTCCTGGCGGTCACCCCGGCCCTCATGGCCTGGCTCAGCACGCATCTCACCCCCGGCTGGCGCGTGGCGGCCGTCGTCGTCCTGGCCGCGCAGTACGTGATGTACCTCGCGGCTCAGGCGGAACGGGCGACGCGCCGCGACGATGCCTGGCCGAAGGCGGACGTGGCGCTCTTCCACGCCAGCGCCCTGGCCCTGTTCGCGGGGCTCTACGCCGTGGTGGACGCGTTCCGGCCGTACGACACGCACTGGCTCGCCATCGGGCTGGGCGTCTGGTTCGGTGCCCTGGCCTGGTTCATCCGGCGCTACACCGCCGACGGCGCCATCAATGCCCTGGCGGCGATGTTCGCCATGGCCGGCTTCGCGATTGGCCTGCGGTTCGACGACTGGTGGGCCGTGGTCGGATGGGCGGTCGAGGCCGGCGCGATCTACTGGGCAGGCCTGCGCACCGATCGCGCCTGGATGCGCTGGGGTGGCCTGGCCGTGCTCGCCGGCACGCTGGCCCGCCTGGGCGACGTCGGGTTCTTCGGCACGCCGGCAGGGTTCTCGGCGGGGTTCAACCCGCGCGCGGGCGCGACGCTGTGCATCGTGGCCGTCATTTACGCGATGTCGTTCTTCCTGCGTCGCCGCGCGGGCGCCGCCGCCGCGCGCACGATGACGGAGTACGCGGCGCTGCTGGTCGGCGCCAACGTCCTCACGATCCTGCTCCTGTCGGTGGAGATCAACTCGTACTGGCACCTGCGGCGGCCCGACGACGCGGCGGCGAACCTGGCCCTGCTGGCGTCGCTGTCGGTGGCCTGGGGCCTCTACGGCACGGCGCTGGTCGTCGTGGGCATCATGCGCCGCTACGCGCCTATCCGGTACCTGGCGATCGCGCTCCTGCTCATCACCGTGGGCAAGGTGTTCCTCGTGGACCTGTCGGAACTCGGCGGCATCTACCGCATCATCGGCTTCATGGGCCTCGGCGCCTGCCTGCTGCTCGGCGCCTGGCTCTACCAGCGATACCGGGACATCATTCTCGGGACCCGGGACTAGTCGTTGTAGTGCATCAGCGTGTTGAACAGCAGGTTGAACTCGCCGAGGTTCTGGTAGCGGAAGCACGGGTTCGTGGCGAAGATCACCACGCGGCCCCTGCCAGCCGGCACATCGAGGACCGCGGGCACCTGGCGGATCTCGTTGGGGTTGCGCATCAGGCCGCTCAGCACGCCCCGGTCGCCTCCCGTGAAGCGGAACAGCACCTGTGCCTCACGGTCCTGTTCCGGGAGACGCAGGATCGGCCCGTTCGCGTACCGCACCGGCATCGTCTTCCCGGCGTACCCGTAGAACATCGGGTGCGACGGTTTCACAACCTCAGCTTCGACGATGGGGCCGGGGGCATAGAACTGGGCAGACGGGCGCGCGGCGTCCACGCGGCGGGCGAGGCCGTACTCCGCCGGGAAGAAGCTGGCCGCGCCCATCGTGACAAGTACGCCCCCGTCCTCGACGAACCGCTGCAGTTCGGCCGCGCCGGCCAGGCCCATGCCGCCGGTGATGTCGTCCGACTCCCCATACATCCCGAGGTGCCTGAAGCGATCGGTCTTCTTGTAGGCGAGGGGCTTCGGGCCCGGCGCGATGTCGAAGACCAGTCCCTTGCCGGTCCGGCCCTGGCTCGGCACCACGATGACGTCGTACTTCGCGCGCAGGCCGCCGGCCTTCACCTGTTCCTTGAAGATGAGGTCGTAGGGCACCTCGAAACGGTCGAAGGCGTGACGCACCCAGCCCACGTCCTGGGTGTTGCCCCAGGTGCTGAAGACCGCCAGTCGCGGCGGGTCCGCCTCGTGCGTGGCCACCTTTGGCAGATCCGGCAGCAGTGCCGCCGTCAAGCCGAGTGACTCCACGGCGGTTCGCGCCGAGGTCAACACGGCCGGGTCGCCGGCGTCGATCAGGAACGATCCGGCTGGATACTCCACCTCTCCGGCTTTGAAGGCTGCCTCGGCGGCCTGCACACGGACGCCCTTCAGCCGCATGCGCAGGGTGATCATGTTCGCCGATCCGAAATGCGCCACGGCCAGCACGCGCCCTGACGTGCCGGCCATCGTGCCGGCGGACCGCACCGTGTCCACCGGCTCAACGGGCACGTCCAGGAGCGCCTTGTCGGCGCTCTCCCGCACCTCGGTCTGGGTCATCAGCCCCATCGTCCAGCCGGTGTCGTCGTAGGTGCGGAGACTCGGGTCGGGAAAGACCTGCTTCTCGAGCAGGATCTTCGCCAGCCGGCCGTAGGGCTGGTCGCGCTTGACGACGAACGAGCCGGCGGGGAACGTGCCTTCCTTCAGCGTGACGGGGGCGGTGGCGCGACCGACCTCGATGCCCTGCATCCGCAGCAGGTTTACCACCCACGCCACGCGCGTGGCGTCGCGCTGCCCGGCGGGGATGACGTAGCCGAACGGCGCGTCCTTCTTCCCGGCCTCGATGGAGTTCCGGCTCTTGCGGTAGAAGTTCTCCAGAATCACGCGCGGGAACGCCGACGTGAGCTGCAGCGCCGACAGGACGCCGGTCTGCATGTAGTTGATGTTGTTGCGGATCGACCACTCCACCTCGGGGTACGGCGGCAGGGGCCGGTACCACTCGCGTGTCGTCTGGCCGCCGCCGGCGCCCATCCCGCCCTCGGCGCCGCCGCCGATCTTCCGCTTCATGGTGTTGGCGCCGCCGTTGCCGAACGTCTCGTACATCCGCAGCATGCCGTTGTGGTTGGAAGCCATGAACCCGAAGTAGCCCGGGTACCACATGTCCACGAAGGCGTGCGTCCACACGCCGGGCATGCCGTACTTCGTCATCTGCGCCATCTCGAAGTTCGAGAACCAGGGCAGCTCGCCGTAGAGGATCGGGTCGAGCGTCGGATTCTGGGGTGCCTGCCCGCTGAACGTGTACAGGAACGGCACCGACTCGTGCAGCTCGTGGATGATGGGCGGGTGCCACCGCAGATACCAGTCGAGGATGGGCCTGAGGGTGACCTGCGAGAAGTTCACGTCGCGGTTGTTGTCGTGGAGGATGTACTTCCCCCAGTACGGCGGGCCGCCGAACGACGGGCCCTCCCCCGTCTCGCCGGTCTTGTAGGCGTAGTACCAGTCCACGTAGCGGTCGCGGCCGTCGGGTTCGGCCACGGGCGTCACCGACACGATGACGTGGTCGCGAATCTGGCGGACGAGCGGCGAGTCCTCCACCGCGAGACGGTAGACGAGCTCCATCAGCATCTCGGGCGGGCCCGTCTCACCGCTGTGCAGGCCGCCGATGAGGTGATAGATGGGTTTCGCCTTCGCGACGATCTCGAGCGCCTGCCCGTCGGTGAGCGGGCGCGGGTCGGCGAGTTGCGCCAGGTACGAACGATACGTCTCGAGATCGGCGATCGCCTGTTCCGATCCCACGAACACCGCGACGGTTTCGCGGCCTTCGTCGGTGGCCCCGACCCTGGTCACCTTCACCCGCGGGGAGGCAGCCGCCAGGGCGCGGTAGTACTTCAGGATGTCCGCGTAGTAGGTCAGGCGCTTCGGCTCGCCGATGTGATAGCCCAGCACGTCTTTCGGCGCGGGCACGCCCGCGGCCCGCGGCAGGTGATCGACCAGCGGGCTCAGGAACTCGGGCCGGGTGGTCCACTCGCGGACCTTCGCGGCGAAATCGGCGTCCTCGCCCTCCGCGGCCGGCCCTGAGCCCGGCCGGGCGGGTTGCTGCGCGACGAGCGCCGCCGTGCCCGCCAGGGCGAGGATTGCACAGAGAACGAGTGTCGCGGCGTGGCGTCCGGGGACCCCGACCGTTCGTGCGGACATTCCTGCAACTCCTTGACTGTCTATGAGATGTGGGTTCCACCTTCTACCTGACGCCGGGGCCTGTCGTCAAGACGAAACATGCCGGAAAGCCGCGCAGGGCCAGAAAACCGCGAGAAAACCGTTGTGAAGGCCCCGGTCGGGCCATAGAATCGCGCCCAAACCCCGACGAGCGAAGGAACACCATGATCAACGTGGCCGCCATCCGGATGCAGCAGTTCGGCGTCCAGTTCTACCAGGCGTCGTTGACCGCCCGTGACATCGACAAACTCGTGCGCTTCGAGGTGCTGAGCTACGGCCAGCAGCAGCACCCCGCCGTGCGCGGCAGGCGCCGGACGGGCGCGGTGTCGAAGGTGAACTGGGATCTGCTCGAGCGGCGGATCGGTTCGAGCGACCGCGCGTACCAGCGGCAGATCATCCGGCGCAAGATCGACGAGCTGGTGCAGTACTACGAGCAGTGCCGCCAGGCCCGCGACCTGCCCTCCATCCCCGGCGCCGTCATCATCTCGTGCGACGAGCGGCTGGCCTTCAACCCGGTGGAGGACGGGGCCGTGGTGGGCACGCTCAAGGTACCCGAGCGCGAAGGCGTGCTGCGCGCCATCGACGGCCAGCACCGCCTGCTGGCCATGCACGCGGACATCGAGCGGTTCGGGGACGAGGCCTTCTCGGTGCCTGCGGTGATCTTCGATCAGCTCGCCGAGGATCACATCGTCCAGATGTTCGTCACGATCAATGCCAAGCACACGCGGCTGAACTCGTCGCACCT
>CAYNDV010000059.1:0-25228 GCA_964396055.1 uncultured Vicinamibacterales bacterium
AACGGATGCCGCGGGCGCGCGCCTCCCGGACGATATCCCAGACGATCAGGAAGTAATCAGCCAGGCCCGCAGCTTCGATCACCGCCAACTCGTGGGCGAGCTGCCGAACGGCCTGGGGTGTGACCGGACGGCATTTGGCGCACAGACCGGCGTGCGCGAGGTCGTAGAGGTGGCTGAACACGGTTTCACCCGGCGGGATGCCGTGCGGGAAGACTGCGGAGCGAGACGGAAAGGCCGGGAGCCGCCGGCGCGCGAAGTCGAGGGAAACGTCGCACCGCTCAGCGATCGCAACAGTGGCGGCCAGGGCTTCGGGGCATGCAGCGAAGAGCGCAGCCATCTCCCCCTCGCCCTTCAGGTAGAACTCGCTGTTCGGACGTTGGCGCAGGCCCAGCTCGACCAGGGAGACGTTGTGCCGGGTGGCCGTGAGGACATCCTGCAAGCGGTGACCCTCCCGAGCGGCGTAGTGGACATTGTTGGTCGCGACGACGCCCACCCCCGTCGCCTCTGCCACGGCCAGCAGCCCGATGATCAGTTGGTCGTCGTCGGGCAGCCAGTGGCGCTGCAGCTCGATCCAGCAGCGCTCGCGGCCGAAGATCTCCACCAGCTTGCCCGCCGCACGCACCGCGCGCGGCTGGTCGTCAGCCAAGGCCGCCTGCACCACCGCGCCCTGCCGGCAGCCCGTCAGGCAAAGCAGCCCACCCGCGTGCTGCGCTACATCCTCGATGGTCAGCCGCAGCGCGCCTTTCGCACCGGCGAGCTGGCCGACCGCGATCAACCGGCTGAGGTTGGCGTAGCCGGCCTGCGTCTCGGCCAACAACGTCAGATGCGAACCATGCGCCAACGTCACCTCCGCGCCGATGATGGGCTTAATGTCCCGCTCGCGCGCCGCGCGCCAGAACTCGACCACACCGATCAGCCCATCGTGGTCGGTGAGCGCCAGCGCCGGCATGCCCAGGGCCGCCGCGCGGTCGAGCAGCGCCGCCGGCGAAGACGCGCCATCCAGCAGCGAGTAGTAGCTGTGGCAGTGGAGTTCGATGTACATGATAAGGTTGAGGTTAAGGCTGAGGTTGAGCAGGTCTTAACCTCAACCTCAATCGTACAGCCGCACCAGCCGCCACTCGTCGCTCTGCAGATCGTGGGCGAGGACGCAGAACAGGCGGTCGGCGGTGACGACTTTGACGTATTCTTGCCAGGCGGTGCTCTCGGGCGCCCACCACCCGGTATGCGCCCGCCAGCGACTGGCGATCCGCGCGATCGGATGCCAGGCGCCGTCCCACAGGAACCCTTGCGGCGCGCCGGCCGGATCGAACGTCATCTGCACGGGATCGCCGGCGGGCCAAAGTCGAGTCACACTTGCCCCCGCGGTATCGGGGTCGGCCAGGGTTGAAAGACCGCCCGCCGCTCGAGCAGCAGATGGTCGGGGTCGGCCAGGCTGGCCAGCCGGAACGCGTCGGCGCCGAAACGCGCCGTCAGGCGCTCCAGTGTGGCGGTCAGCCGGGTCCGGTTGCCGTTGTCAGCGTCGTCCAGGTCGAACAGGGTGAGTTGCGGGCTGGGGGCGTCGGTGATCCCGGCCAGGGTCACGACGACCTCCGCGGCCCCTTCGCCGTCCCACGTGACCCGTTCCAGCAGGCCCGCCAGAGCGTGGCGCACCGCCAAGAGCGCGGCGGTCGGCAGCGGGAAGGTGTGGCTCACCGGGACGACACGGCCATCGGCGCGGGTGACGTTCAACAAGAGGCGGGCTGTGGCCTGGAGCCGATCGCGCAGGGAAACCAGCAGTTTGTCCGCCCGCGCGAGCAGCGCGGCCAGCAAGCGCTCACGGTCGGCCAGGGGCGGCTCGAACTCGATGCGGGACGCGACCTCGGCGCTTTCCCCGGGCGGGAGCACCGGCCGGTCATCCAGGCCTTGCGCCCACCGCTGCGCCGTGCGGCCGGCAGGACCGAAGCGGGTAAGCACACCGGTGGCCGGCAGCCGGGTGTACTGCCCCAGCGTGCGAATCCCAAGATGCCGGAGCTGGAGCAGCGCGTCGGCGTCCAGCGGCAGCATGCTGGCCGGTTGGTCGGCCAGGAAAGCGCGCTGCGCCGCGGGAATCAGCAGCAACGCTGCGTTACGACTGGCGACCTGCCCCGCGACGCTGGCGCCGAACTTGCTGCCCGTCGCGCCCAGCGCAGGCTGCCAGCCCAGGCGGCGCACCGCGGCCACCAGCGCCTGGCACCACTGCAACAGCTCGCCTTCGACACGCGCCGGGTCGCCCGGCGCGGCGGCCGTGGCATCCAGGTAGACCCGCCCCAGACCGTCCGGCTGCCAGCGGTCGGTGTAGGGCTTGATGCGGTCGAGGAACCGCTCCTGGGCTTCCCAGATCGGGTAGCGGGCGGCCGGCGTCAGCAGCGCGCTTGGACAGTGGGCCGCGGCCTGATGATCGCTCAGACCTGGGACGACGCCGGCCCGCGCCGCCGCCGCATCCCCCGCCAACACCCGGCCATGTTCGTCGAGCAAGACCAGCGGCCGGTCGGCCAGTTGGGGCGCGACCGCGCGCGCCACAGCGGTGCCGAAGTACGGCGCCCACAGATAAGCGATCTGGCGCTCGGCCATGCCCCCTCACTCCATTATCCACGAGTGAGGGGATTATACCAGAACACCCGTGCTACTGTCAATTGAACCCAATCACAGCCCCGCGCCGCGCACCGTCCCATTGAAGACGATCCGCAGCGGAATCACCGCGCCGGCCTGACCCAGCCGGTGCTTGACGATCTCGACCTGCGCCTCGTAGCCGCGCACGTCATCCCCGCGCGTGATCCAGCGCTCATGGCGCAGCGCCAGCCGCACGGTTGCCACATGCGCCAGCGTCCTCGAATACCCGCGCGGCTCGGTAAGGAAGATGACGGCGGTTTGCGTCTGCGTGACCAGGGTCGCCAGGCGCTCCAGGCTACCGGCGAGCGTGGCGGGATCTGGCGGCGTACTGTCTCCTGATTGCGCTGTGGCGTCGAAGATCAACGCCGCCAGCGTGTCGCTTTCCACCAGGTGCAGCGTGATCGCCAGGGCGTCTGCCGCGTCGCGCGGACGCACGACCAACAGCCGGCTGAGGTCTATGCCACAGCGGTGCAGATAGTCGGGATCGCTGGTGCGCGGCGGATCGAGCCAGGCGACCAACGCGTTACGCTCCGCGTGCGCCGCCGCCAAAACCTTCGCTGCCAGCGTAGCCTTACCCGAGGTCGCCGCGCCGATGATCTCCGTGATCCGCCCGCGCGGTAGCCCGCCGCCGAGCGCGCCATCCAGCTCGGTGAAGGTGGTGGACAAGCGCGCGACAGGTTCGGCCGGGGGCGCAGCCTTGCGCACGGCGGTCGGGCCATATTGCAGTTGCAGCCGCGCCACGACGGCGTCGAGCTTGCGTTGACGGTTGGATGGCATGTCTTGAACCCCGAATCGAACCTTAGTTCTACTATAGCATAGACGAGCGAAAAACGTACAGGTGACGCCATACCACGCAACACCGAACAGCCACCGATGCCGAGCCATGGGGTGCCAGGGATCGCCGTAATGGGCTACTGTGCCATTGCGCGCCAAGGACGAAAGCGCCCGCTGTCGGCGCCAAGCCTGATATGACAGGAGTCATGGCGGCGATTGGCATGCTGACGTAGAATTGGCACTAACCGTGATCACGGTTCGCTGGTACGGAGCGTACGTGGCTCTGGCATCGTGCTGGACCGCATGTGCGCCGATACCGCTCAGAGGGTAGCTAGGCTGTCCAATGAGATCGACAGTAACATCTTAGTGTTGTCTCAGGCCCTTATCAAGCGGGGACTGGACTTCTTGGTAAGGAGCGACCTCAATGCCAGATCATCACTTCGATAGAAGGGGCCGTTACGTTGGCTCTACAATGTCAGACCGAGAAGTCGGAGAGGCTGCAAAATTCGCCGGAAAGGGATGTTATGGTTGCTTCATGATGATTGGAATACCAGCATTCATCATAGCATGCGTGGGGGGCCTTCTTGCTGGCGGCTACTTACTCTTTGAAGGCGTTCGATCTGGCATCAACAACACTGCGGACAATTGGACATCACCGCGCGCTCGGACATTTCACACAGCCACCTTACTTGGATCGGGTAAGGTACTAGTTGTGGGGGGCTACGGAAACACTACAACCCTAGCCAGTGCGGAGTTGTACGATCCGGCCAGCAAAACTTGGTCGTCGGCCAACAGCATGAGCACTGCACGTCAGCGACACACAGCCACATTGCTTCCTTCTGGCAAGGTCTTGGTTGTGGGCGGCAATGGAACACCCAGTGCGGACTGGCATGACGGAATAACCAGTGTGGAGCTTTACGACCCAACCAGTAATACTTGGCTGTCAGCCGCCAGCATGAACTCAGCTCGCAGTGGTCATACAGCCACCCTGCTTCCGTCAGGCAAGGTCCTGGTGGTGGGGGGTAATGGAACAACAAGCGCGGAACTATACGACCCAACCAGCAACACGTGGATGCCGGCCGCCAGCACGCTCGTAGCTCGCAACGATTATCATACAACCACTTTGCTCTCGTCAGGCAAGGTCCTAGTTGTGGGGGGCAGTGGAAAAGAGCCTGAGGAGTGGGGCGATGGATTAGCCAGTGTGGAGCTGTACGATCCAGCCAGCGATACCTGGTCGTCGGCCGCCAGGACGCTCCCTCGCAACGGCCATACAGCCACTTTGCTCCCCTCGGGTAAGGTCCTGGTTGCGGGCAAGATTCTTGGGGCGCACGACCGCGCTGATTTACCGAGGGTTGCGATGCTGTACGATCCACTGAGCAACCTGTGGGAGGCGGCCCCCCAAATGAATTTCGGTCGCGGCGGCCATACAGCCACCCTGCTGCCGTCGGGCAAGGTCCTGGTTGTGGGGGGCCGCGTATTCGGCGGCACGGGCCCAACCAGCGTGGAGCTATATGATCCAGACTACAACACGTGGGTGCCGGTCGCCAGTATGAGCTCTGAGCACCCGGAACACACAGCCACCTTACTCGGCTCAGGTAAGGTGTTGGTAGTGGGTTACCATGTCGATACCAAGGCTCGCGCTGAACTGTATGATCCCGAAAGCAACACTTGGTCTTCTGCCGACAAATGAGGTGGCGCATGCTGATGTCATGCGACCAGTGCGATGGTATGGAAGGCAATTGCTATAGCCTAAAAATCATCTGTAACGCGCCGCGGTCAATCCAGACACCTGCAACCATTGTGCTGAAGGTACAGGAGTTCCGAGTCTAGTGTATATGGATGGTCAGCGCGGCCCACCATCATGGCTTGCGGCTTTCGTTGGACGGGGCTAGGCACAGGGCCTGGGCCTGACCGTATACGTAGCCAAATTTGTGATCCTCGACGAGACTCTGAGAGGACCCCCGTGCAGTGCTATCTTGCACCCCTTGTCTTATTGCTCCTGGTTGGAACCGTTGTGGCCCGCGTCTTGCTGATGCGTAGAAGCGGCATGAACGCCATGCATTTCGGCAAGATTGACAAGAAGGACTTTCTCATCCCCCCATTTGCCCTGCTCTACTTCTACACCGTGTTTGCCGCCGCTTTCGATTGGCCTGCCTTGAGCAAGAAGGTGTTCTTCCACTCCGACGCTATCGCTTGGGTTGGCGTGCTCCTTTGCATGGCGGGGTGGCTGCTCGTCCTGCTGAGCCTGGTTTCGTTCGGCAGCAGTTTTCGGGTGGGTATTGATGCCAACCATCCCGGCCAGCTCGTCACCACGGGTATCTTTGCGCTGACTCGCAACCCCATCTACGTGGCGTTCTGGATCGTCTTGCTGGGTCAGTTCTTCGTATTCCCAAACTGGCTGCTCTTGGTTTATCTTGCCGCCGCGAGCTGGTTGTTCCATCGTCAAGTACTGCGTGAAGAAGCCCACCTGAAGGAGCAATACGGCAGGCAGTACTCGGACTACTGCACGCGCGTCAGGAGATACGTCTGAGCAGTCCTGCGGCTGCCTGAATCGAATAGATAGCCAGTCAGCGCTGCGCTGCGAGAAAGGAAATCGCCTGACGCGTTTGCCCAGCGTGCCAGGCAACTCGCTTGAGCAAAACAAGTCGGAGAAGCGTCGGTCACGCAGGAGTCGTGCAGCGGTCGTGGCGCAGATCAACCAGCTTGGGACTCAAAAGCGATAAGCAGCAAAGCACTCATCAGGCTGCCGACATAGAGCCATAACGCCCCTGGGATCGCGACATCACGTCGGCCGCGCAGCCGCCGCGCGGCGAAGACCGCAACTTCCAACAGAACCCCCATCCCCAACGCCATCGGTGCAAACGCGGCCAGCCCGACCATCAGCTTGCCATCCGCCGCGCCGGCGCGCGGCTCCAGCTTCGTGGCCACATAGACGCCCACGAACACGGCGAAGGTCAAGGCGAAGTGACCAGTCAGCAGAGCGACCGGGCAGGCCAGCAGAAACAGCGGCACGGTCAGCCAGTTGGACACCTGCCGCGTCCGCCGGTCCTGGATGGCGCAGGGCAGCAGCCACAGCATCACCAGCACATGGCGCGGCAGCGGATCGGCGAGCAGTTCAGCGGTCATGGCGCTCCTTCCCGGCAGAACAGGGCTGCGCTTGAGCGACCGGTGGCGGTCATAACTTCGCGCCATTCTGTCAGGCCTCCCTCGGTCTGGGCCGCGCGCAGGCGCTCGATGCCGGCGTCCTCCAGGATGGCGCAGCGCACGCCGTAGCGATCGGCAGTCGGATCCAGGAAAGCCAGGTCGCGCGGCAGTACGACGGCCCGCCGACCGGTGGCGCGATAAAACGATGGCGGATCGCGCACCAGCACCGGCTCACTGGATGGTATGCCCTGCTCGATCAGCTCTTGCGCCACGACCTGGTACGCGTCTTGGCCGTGGTTGACCCAGCCGGCCGTCGCCAACTCGGGCCGGATAATGCGCAACCAGATCAGGCTGTACTGGATCAGGCTGACGACGACGGCCAGGGCTGTCAGCCGGACGAGGAAGAAGCGGGTGAAGCGCGCCGCGTCCCAGCGCGGCCAGCGTCGGGCCAGCCAACGCATCACGGCGGCAACACCGGCGGGTATGCAAGCCGCTTGCCAGATCACCAGCGCGCTCGCCGAGTGAAAAGTCGAGCCGTGCTGGGCCGGGAAAGTGAAGGCCAGGGTCATGACCAGCCACAGCGCCAGGCCGTAGCCGAACGCCAGCCGGACGCGCAGATCGCTCCGTTTGGCCCAGGCGCCGACGAGTGCGAACAGCGCGAGCCAGGGCCAGCCGCTCCCGGCCACCACGTAGGCGTTGTACAGCCCAGCTTGGAGCTTGGACGCCAGGATGGGGGCGAGTCCCCAGGCCAGGTAGCGGCGCAGGCTCAACTCCTGACCCAGGTAGAACAGCTCCTCGTAGTCGCGCAGCCAGAGCGTCTTCAGCCCACCGCCTGGAAAGGGTGTGCCGGCGACCAGCCAGTTGCGCGCCCACCAGGGAGCCAGGGTTAGCAGGCACGCGCCAGCGAGCAAGCCCGCGCCCCGCCAGCCCGCCCTGGCTCCGCCAAGCGGGCCAGGGTTGCGCTTGACCAGCGCAAAGGCGCCGATCACAACCCCAATGAGCAACCCATCAGCGCGGGTCAACGCGGCCAGGCCGGTCGCTAAGCCCGCCAGGGTCCAACGTTCGTCAGCCGCGGCCAGGATGGCGCCCGCCACCGCCAGCGCGAACGGGCCGAAGCTATCGGGCGCACTGCCCCAGTAACCGGTGTAGTGGCCGCTGAAAAGCGCCAGCAGGCCCGCGGCAATGGCGCAATCCCGCCGACCCCACAGCGACCAAGCCAGGTGAGCTGCCAGCGGCACGAGCAGTGCGCTCAGGGCGATGAAGACCGCCTGCACGCCGCGCCAGCCGTTGACCAGCAGGCCCAGGGCGGCCAGCCAGGTGTTGAACGGCGGCCAGTAGAGATGGCTCGGCCGCGGCAGACCGGCCGGGTCGTCCAGGTAGTTCCAGAGCACCTGGTCGGTCAGGCCGTGTCCGGCAATCAGGCTCTCGGCGGCGTTCTCGTAGTAGGCCGCGTCGAAGTAACTCGGTCCGGCTACCGGCCAGGCGAGCGCCAGCCGCACGACCAACGCCAGAACATAGAGGCCAGCGTAGATACGCGCCTGGGGACAGCCCCGCCACCAGGCCAGGAGGCTACGCAGCCGCACGACGCCCAGCCAACAGCCGCTCGGCCGTCTCGCCGAGCTGGCGCAGGGAGACCGGCTTGACCAGGAACGCATCGGCGCCGGCTGAGATCGCCGCGGCCCGTTGATCGGCACGCGCCGTCAGCACGATCACCGGCAGATCGGCGTGGCCGTCGGCGCGCAGCCGGCGCAGCAGCTCCAGCCCATCCAGCACCGGCATGTTCAGGTCGGTGACGAGCAGGTCGGGCGCGTGGGTGGCGACACATTGCAGGCCCACGGCGCCGTCACCGGCGACCACGATGCTGTGGCCGCGGCGCAGAAAGCAGAGACCAAGCAAGGTGCGCAGGTCGCCATCATCGTCTACGATCAGGATCTTCGCCACGTGGCAGGCTCCTACGGCTGAACTTCGACGGCCTGCGCCGCGCTGAAGACATGCAACTGGTAGGCATGCCGCTCAATCAGCCCCAGCCAGGCGGTCGGGAAGGTGAATTCCAGGTAGACCCCTACGCCCGGCCCGGTCAGCCGCATGTCGCCGCCATCCAGGTTCGCGCCCGACACCGGCGGAAAGCCGGCGATCACGCCCCCCGCCGGATCGTTGATCGTCTGGATATCGTAGCTGTAGGCGGCGACGCCCTTGCGCGCCAGCGCAGCCACGAGGAACTGCTCCGTCGCCGGGCGCGCGACTGCGGCATCGAAGCTGACCGTGCCGGCGGCGTAATCCAGTCCCGTGCCAGCCAGGGTGCCGGTGCGCGCCGCCTCGCCAGCCGCCTGGTAGCCCCAGGTGCGGTAATGGTAAGCCGCGTACACGTCGTAGAGCGCGCCGACCACCAGGATCAGCAGGGCGGTCGCCAGGACGCCGTAGGCCAGGCCATTGCCGCGCGCCGCACGCCAGAATCTCATCGCCCCTCCTCGCCAGCCTGCGTCAGGGATATACTTCGTACGGCGTGCAGTGCGTGGCCGTGAGATTGCGCGCCACCGCAGCCACCAGCGGCATGTCGATGGTGGTCGCATAGGTGGCGGTGACGCACACGCTGTCGCCGTAGCTCGCCGCCGGCGTCCAGGTGGTGCTCACACTCGCCTGGGCCGGATCCGCGCCCAGAATGGCGCGGCCGACCGCGGCCTGCACCACGGGCGTTGTGCCAGCGACGTTGCCGTGGGTTGCCAGGTAGCGCGCACCCTCGAACGCGCCGCGATCCAGCGCCTGTTTGAGCGACACCGCCCGCGCCAGTTCCAGCCCGCCGAAGGTCAGCGTCACGAACAGGATCGTGCCCAGGAGCGCCTCTACCGCCGATTGGGCGCGCGGATCACGCGTCATCTTCGTCCTCCTCACAACCACACCACCGCGGCGATCCCGGCCAACGAAAACAGGTACGCCACCGGCTCCGGCTTGGACTTGGCCCGCGCCGCCTCTCTGAAAATGCTGAGTGCCACCCATGGTCCGACCACGAAAACCGAACGCGCGGCTGCAGCCAGATCATGCCGATAGCGCCAGGCCAGACGCGGAAAAACCACGGCTGCGATCACAAGGGACGCCAGGATTAGGAAGCGCAGGCTGGGGAACAGCGCCAGTAGCGCGATGAGCAAGGCCGCGTCCCCGCCGGGCAGCCGGCCCAGGCGCCAGAGCAAGTGCACCAGCGCGAAGCCGGCGGTGAAGAAGAAAGCCGCTTCTCCCTGGCCCCGGGCGACGGCGAGCAGGACGATGGTCAGGGCGAACGCCACCACATCGGGCACCAGCCAGCGGCGATCGTCGCGTTCGGTGTCGATGGAGCGCCAGTGCAAGAGGCGCTTGAGGTCGCCGATTGTCGTGTCCCAGAGGTAGTAGAGTACCAGGAGCACGAGCGGGCCCCAGGCCCCAAGACCGGCATGACCCAGGCATGCCGCAATGACCACCGGCCAGGTCGTCCACCAGGGCACGGTCCAGGTGCGCCAGTCGTAGATCGCGACGTAGGCCAGCCAGGCGACCAGCAGGCCCCTAAAGACCGCTGGCAATAGCATTGAACCGGCTCGCGACCGCGTTGAACACCCCCCACACCGCCGCGCCAGCGGCGACCAGGGCGATTAAAGTGTAGGCTATGGCCTCGGCGATTGAAGCGCCGCGATTATCGGTTGTGAAACGCATACTCTCCCTCCTCGTACTTTGAATGGTGCGGCGGAGCGATTGCCTGGCCCTCCTGCGCGCTCCGCCGCATAGTTCCGGTTACGCGACGCCGCAGATCACGGCGCCGGAATCGTCAGGCCGCCGAGAAACGTGCTGATCTTGGTCGCCGCCGTATCCAGACCGTTGAACATCACGCTGGTGGCTGCCACGCCGGCGACAAGCACGACCAGCAGACCAGCGACGATCTCAGACAGCTCCGCGCCGCGTTGGGACTTGAACAGACGCATGAGATAGACCTCCTTTCAGGTGTCAGGGAGCAGGCGTCAGGAGTCAGAAAGCAGGAAGCAGGCTATGCACTGATCCCTGATTCCTGTCCCCTGACTCCTGCCCCCGGTTGGTTCACGGCGCGGGGATGGTGAGGCCACCGAGCCAGGTGGCGACCTTGCCCGCGGCCGTGTCCAGGCCGTTGAACATCACACTGGTAGCGGCGACGCCGGCCACCAGGACGACGAGCAGGCCGGCGACGATTTCCGAAAGCTCGGCGCCGCGCTGCGACTTGAACATACGCATAGAACTGACCTCCACAGTTGATGATTGGGTGAACTCGATCCACGTTGAACCTACGGTAACGCTTCCGCCGTTTGCGCTCGATGACACCTCCTTCCTTGAGGTCAAGGTTGAGGTTAAGGCTAAGAACGAGGTCGAAGCATGGCCTCATTGCTCAGCCGCAACCTCATCCTTAACCTTATCCTCAGCCTCAGCCTCGGCCTACGCTCCGCCCGTGATCAGCGCGACGACGCGCAACGCCACGGGGTAGAGCATCAGGATCAGCAGCGGCCCGAACATGAACAGCACCATCGGCATGACGTAGGTGTTCGGGGCCGCCTGCAGCCGCACGTTGACCTCGGCCGCGATGACCTCGGACAGCGTTTCGGCCACAGTATCGAGCGCCCGCGCCAAGTCCATGCCGCCAGCCAGCGCCAGCCGCACCTGGGCCGTCACTTCCCGCATGTCGGGGGACTTGAGATCGGCCGCCATGCCGTCGAGCACCAGGTCGGCGCTCAGTTGGGCGCTGCGGCTGCGCGCCCGCCGGACGAGGGCCAGGGCGACCGGGTCGGTGCGCTCGCCCTGCATCGCTACGAGGGCGTCCAACGCCTTGCCCAGCGAGCCGTGGATGGCGATCGCCTCGCGCAGGTCATCCACGAAATCGCGGAGGCGCAGGCGTAACCGGGCCCGCCCCTCGCGCACAAGCTGACCGCGCACCAGGTAGGGCGCCCGATCCATAACAACTGCCACCAGCGCTCCCGGAAAACCGAGAACCGGCAGCAGCGCCACGAAGCCCACGGCCGCCAGCCCGATCCCGGCCGCACGCCAGGAGATATCCGGATAGCCGTAGAGCAGGTGATCCGGCAGCGCGGCGATCCCGGCCTGGACATGCATGACTTGCAGGCCGAGCCGCGACCGCTGGTAGAGGCGCACTCGGCTGACCAAAGCGATCACTGCGTGACCGAGGGCATCCAACAGCAGCCACGCCCCGAGGCCAGCAAGCCCAGCCACAATGAGGGGCGTGAAAGCCAGGCCTGCGTTGAACACGCTCATAGCAACGTCTCCTCATCGAGGCGCATGCGCCGGTCGAAGAAGGCAGCCGCCGAGAACGCCACCGACGTGAGGGCCAGGAACAGTGCGCGGCTGCCGGCGCTGCCGGCGTGCATCTCGCGCCACAACGGCACGGTCATCCCGACCGCAGTCGTGGCAACAGCCGCGCCCAACAGCACCACCAGCGTGCTGCGCAGCGCGGCGAACACCCCCTGGGCGGCGAGCCGGGTGGTCCAGCGCCGGCGCAACCGGCCGCGCAGATCGTCGAGCAGCCCGGCGATCTCGGTCGGGCCTTGCTCCCCTGCCTGGTCGAGCACCAGTACAAAGCGCACCAGGTAAGGGTCCGGCACAGCCAGGAGGCGCTTGAGCGCTTCGTGCGTGTCGCGCGTCGCCTCGTAATGGCGCACGGCCGCCAACGCCGCGTCACGCACCCAGCCGGCCTGGACGTGCTCCGCCGCCAATCCCAACGTAGTGAACGTGGTCGGATTGACCCGGTAGAGCCCCACGAAAGCGTCCACCAGGCGGCGGACCTCGTCGCTCACGCTCTGCCGCGCCCGCAGGGTCTGCCGGTAAGCCAGGTACAGGCTCGCCCCCAGGCCCAGCAGCGCCAGGTAGGGGGAGAACAGAACGTCGCGGGCCAGGATGCCCAGCAGCCACCCGCCGACGGCCGGCAACACGATGAAAGGCGATGGCCGCCGCAGGACCGCCAGGGTCGCCTGCACGGCCGGCGGCAGATCCAGGCGTTCCGCCCCGCTCCGGCCAGGACGGTAAGCGCCGAGCGCGGCGCGGATGCGTCCCCGACGGCCAACAGGCATACCCAGAATGGGTATACCCCTACGCTGCAGGCCCACCACTGCGCTGTGGCTCCCGTCGGCGGCGGCGAAGCCCAGGCCCAGCGCGGCCAGCGCAGTCAACAAGCCCACCAGCCAGGCCATCATCGGGCGCCTCCTGCGCGCAGCGGCGCCAGGTGCGACGCCAACGCCTCGATCCGTGGCTGACCCGCCCGGTAGACGAGCTCCAACCGGTAGTGGCCCGCGTCGTCCACCCCGCGCACCCAGGCCACCTCGGCCACGTAGCGCCGGCCGCCCGTGCGGTTCATGTGCACCACCAGGTCAACGGCGTCCGCCGCCTGCTCGCGCACCGAGCGTAGCGGGACGCCTTCGCGGATGGCGAGGTCGGCCAGGCGCACCAGGGCGCTCTCGGCCGAGTTGCCGTGGATGGTGGCCATAGCGCGCACGCCCAGGTTGCCGGCGCGCAGGAACTCGCGCGCTTCGTCGAACGAGGTGATCTCGCCCAGCACCATCACGTCCGGGCGAGCACGCGTGAGCAGGCTATTGACGGCCTGCGCCAGGGTGATGCGTTCCTCGCCCTCCCGCACGAAGGGCGGCACGACCACGCGGGCCGTGCCCGGCTGCCGCACTTCCAGCTCACGGAACGCCTCGGCAACCGCCACCATGACATCGGGCGGAAGCTGGGCGAGCACAGCGTTGAGGAGGGTCGTCTTACCGGTCGAGAACGCGCCCGACACCAGGATGCTCGCCGCGTTGGCGTGCAGGACGCCGGCCAGGACAGCCACCAGGGCGGCGTCCGTGGGCGGCGCGCCGAACGTGCCCAGCGTCTGCAGCTGCGCCAGGTCATAGCGCCGCACCTGCCAGCGCCGGATGTTGATGACCGTGCCCTCCGGCGATAGCGGCGGCGTCAGCGCAGTGAAACGCTCCCCGCCGGCGAGATCCACCAGGACCACCGGGTACTGCGGCGAGAGCATGCGGCCAGCGCGCGTGTCCGCAACGTAGGCCGCCACGCGGTAGAAGTGCTCGTCCGGCGCGAGCTGCCCCAGCGCCTCCACCCGGCCGCCGCGCTCGACGAACACCATACCCTGGGGCCGCACCATCACTTCTTCCACGCCCGGATCCTCCAGCAGCGGCTGCAGCACGCCCACGCCGACCAGCATACGGGCGAAGCGGCCGGCGATCTCCGGGATGCTGGCATCCCCGCCCGACCGTGGCAGAACGCCGGCCAGGATGCTGGCGATGCGCGCCCGAAAGGCGGGGAAGGCGGCCGCGTCTTCCCCGCGCGGGATCTCGAGGCCGCCTTCGATAATTGCGGCCTGCACCTGGGGCAGGAGATAGTCGTAATCCGCCGGCGTCGCCATGAGGGCCTCAGTTGCGCCGCGCGCCACTGCGCGCAGCCAGGTTACCAGCCGCACCCGCCGCAAGCGGTTTTTGCGCGGCGACATGTGCCTGGTACTCAGACTCGCTCAGCAATTGACAGCGTACGACGTTGAGAATCGGCGTATAGAGCGCCAGATCGCCGGCTTGCTCGAGCCGCAGGAAGCGCGTATAGGCGTCGGTGCGTTCGAGTGCCGCAGGATCGAGCCGGCCCAGGTAGGTCAATACGTCGCCGCCGCTGCCGCGCACTTCAAGCTCGGCATAGGCCAGGGTGGTGGCCGGCGGCGCGGGTGTCGCCGGGACGCTGACCGGGGCGTTGTCTGCGCTGTCCAGCGGGTCAGCAGGGTCAACCACAAAGGGGTAACGGCCATGCACTATCTGGAACAGTTCAGCTTCGTCGCCACCATAGCCATTGGCCGAATAGCTCTCGGCCGCAGCCTGCATCAGCGCTGCGTCAGGGATGAGCCGGATCGCCTGCACGCGCCTGGGGTCCACGAGCATGATGTGACCCAATTGCGCGTCCGTAGGCGGGCAGGTGATCTCGATCATCGCCCGCCCGGCAACCACTGTTTCCCCAAGCTCACCGATGTAAAGCTGCTCATCAACGGTCCGCACCATGGCATAGATCTCGTACATTAAATTCTCCTCCTGTTTTTGAAGCTTGTTTTCTCACCACAGCCGCCGGAAGACCACAATGGCCACCGTGTGCTGATCGGCCTGCGGCAGCGTCACCGTCACGGGCTGACCACGGCCGGCGATGCTGACCGTGAACTCCCCCTCAGTGGCCGTGAACTCGCACCAACCATCGCCCTTGGGTGCGCTGTCGCCAGGGCACGTCACCGCGCCGCCCGGCCAGGAGAAGGTCAGGCCAGCGGCTAAGCCTGTCCCGTCCGCGGCCACGGCCCGCGCCCGCACGTAGTTGAGCTTCTTATCGCCCGGCTCGTTACGGTACTCGACCGGCGCAGCCCGGAAGTCCAGGCCGGTCGCATCGGAGAGGCTGCGGGGCGTCGGCGTCGGCTTGGGCGGCGCAGCCCGCGGCGGCAGGCGGCTGACGTCCACGCCCTGGACGTCCACCAGCTCAGCCCACACCCAACCCAGGTCGTCACGCACACCGTCACCGCCACCAGCCACACAGCAGACCACAAGCCACTGCTTGCTCTCGTCGCGGCCCACCGGCTCCAACTTGTCGCCGGCGACCACGCGTCCCAGCACGGCATACTCCATGCCCGGCCCCTCGCGTACATTGAGGCCGGAGGCTTGCCCGGGCTTGACCACCACTGACGGTGCACGGGTGGGCGCGATCGTAGGCCACGGTGTCGGTGGCGCAGCGGTGGGTGTCGGGGACGGAGTAGGCGTCGGCGCAGGCGTGAGCGCCAGGAGCAGCGCAGCCTTGTCAGGGGACGCTGCGGCGGGTGTGGCGACCGGCGCCAGGGTCGCGTCATCCCGTATCAACGGTGAGAGGGTCAACCACAGATCGTACACGTTGCCCAGCTCGCCCATGAGCTGCACCAGCGTTGGCGCTAACGCCTGGGAGACCTCCACCGTCACCACACTGATAGTTCCGGAGGCCGGGCTGCTAGTCGGGGCCGCTTCGCTCTCCCCACCGGCCAGCCCGAGCGCGGGCGGCTGAGCAACCTGGCCGCCCTGGCTGGCGCGCACGGCCAGCACCCGCAGGTCACGCGCGACGAGCTCCACGCCCGCGCCCCTGAGCGCCAGGAGTGTCTGCGCATCCAGGTCGCGTGGCGGTTGCGCCTTGGCGATGCGCCAGACGTCCACCCGCTGCCCCGGCGCGATCAACCCACCGACGGCGCGCGGGGTGTCGAGCTTCAGGGCCACCGCGACGGCCTGGGCATCGGCCGAGAAGCGCGCCGCTTGGGCGGAGACAGCATAGCTCTTGAAGATCGGCGCGTCCGGCACGATTTCGACGCGGGCCACCAGGCCGACCAACTCCTGGGGATCACGATAAATGGGCGCGCTGGTGATGGCCCGCGGGAACTCGTGCGTCGTCAACATGTCGGCCGTGATCAGGGTCTGCGGCAGGATGACGTGTCTGGCGACCACCACCGGTGCGCTGATAACCTGGGCCTGCACCTGGCGCGCCACCAGGCGGGCGACCAGCAGCGCGCCAATGAGCGCGGCCAGGCCGACGAGAGCTGAGATCAGGGTGCGTTTACGCATGTCTCCTCCTTGGGTGTCAGAACCGGATCCCGGGCCAGATGGCGGCCGTCAGCGCGGGCAGCGGATCGGCGTAACGGGCGATGGCCGGCCGCCGCGAGATGACGATCAGGGGCCGCTCGAGCTGCGCCACGCGGCTGGCCAGTCGATCCAGCCGCCCCGCCTGGTTGATGACCACGGCCACGCGCGGGTCGTCCTGCTCGCCGGCCAACATCTGCGCGTTAGCCACCGTGTCCGGCCGATCGGCCGCCGCAATTACGAAGATGCGATCGGCCGCGGCCTGCACCGCCGGCCAGAGCGCGTGCGGCTGCACGGCATCCACCACGGTCAGCGCGTGCCCGGCGCGCAGCCGCGCCAGCAGCGCGGCGCAGTCGTTGGCCGTGAGCAGCGCGCCCTGGCGGCCGTCCATCGGCACGACCGTCAGCTCCGTGCGGCCTAGCTGCCAGCCTGCCGGTTCGCCGCCCTGGGTTGCCAGGGTGTAGGCGTCGGGCGGATCAGCGAGAAAACCGGCTGGGTCGAGCACCGCCAGGAAGCCGGACGCGCCCTGGGTCAGCTCCAGGATCGCCACCGGCAGGCGCGTGCGCTGCGCCACGGTCAACGCCAGGCCCAGCGTCAGGGTCGTCTTGCCCACGCCGCCCGAAGCCAGGGCGGTGAAGGCCACCAGCCGCGGCGGCAGGCTGCGCACTGCGCCGCCGAAGGCCTGCCCCTCCGCCAGCCAGCGCGCGGGATCAGCCAGGAAGGTCGCCGGGTCAGTGTGCGGCACGTGGCGGCCGGCCAGGGCCGCGTAGATGTAGTCGGCGCTGACCTGGCCGGCGCGCAGCGCAGCCGGATCCAGGATGACCAGTTGGGCTGCCGCCAGCAGGCTGTTCACCGCGTCGGTCGTGCGCGCCTCAGCCACATGCACGTCAGGACGCCCCCATAGGAATGCCAACACCTGGGGATCGCCGGTCGCCGCCACGACCGTGGTGGGCCGGCGCCCGACGACAGGCAGGCGTCGTACGATGTCTTTCCAATCGCTCATGTAGACCTCATTGTTTCAAGTGGATCCTGAACCACTTCACATCCCACACGACTTCGTTCGACTGTACGCCGGTAACCGCGTCGCGCGCCTGGGCGCGCCAGGTGCCGATCTCCGTCGTGCCGAAGTCCGGGTTGCCGAGCGAGGCGACGACGCTGAACCGGCCATCCGCGGCCGTGGTCGCGCTGACGATGCCGAAACCGCCCCAGGGCACGCGGTAGGTGACCATTACCGTACGCCCGCCCAGCGGCGTGGGACCGCCGTAACGGCCGGTCAGCACCTGGGTGATCGGCCCGTACCACAGCAGGTAGCGGTAGGTCGCCCGCAATTCCATGGTGACCGGGATCGGTGTCGCGGTGGGTGTCGGCGTGGCGACCAGCGGTTGCTCCCCGAAGTCCACGGCCACGTCGCCCGTCAGGTCGAGCGCCACGTTGTCCGGGGTGGTGCTCACATAGCCGGCCGGCTGCAGCTCTTCGACGATGGTGGGGCCGGCCGGCAGACCCGGCACGGCGTAGGCGCCGCTGCCGTCGGTCACAGTCGTCGCGACCAGGCTGCCGCCCTGCCAGATGCGGATCTTCACGCCCGGCACGCCCGTCGTCTCCCAGGGATCACGCACGCCGTTGTCATCGCTGTCCACGAAAACCAGGCCCTGCACCGCATAGGTGGTCACGACCGTCGCCGTGGGGGTCGCAGTCGCCGTCGGCGTGCGCGTGACCGTCGCGGTCGGGGTCGGTGTCCGCGTTGGCGTGCGTGAAGGCGTAACCGTCGCCGTCGGCGTGGCGCTGGATGTTGGCGTCGGTGTGCGCGTCGCCGTCGGCGTTGCCGTAGCCGTCGCACTGGGCGTCACGGTGTAGGTGGGCGTCCATGTCGGCGTGCGGCTTGGCGTCGGACTCGACGTGGGTGTGAACGTCGGCGTCGTAGTCGGCGTTACGGTCCAGGTTGCCGTCGGCGTATTGGTGCGCGTGGCCGTGGGGGACGCGGTCTGCGAAGGCGTAGCGGAAGCAGTCGCGCTCGGGCTTGGACTCGGCGTATAGGTCAGCGTAGGCGTTGCGGTCGCCGTTGACGTGGCCGAGGGCGTCCGAGACGGAGTGTACGTGCTGGTTGGTGTGGCACTGGGCGTGTTGGTAGGTGTTGGTGTGCGCGAAGGCGTAGCCGTGGCAGTGTGCGTCGGTGACGGTGTGTACGTGTTGGTCGGTGTGGCGCTGGGCGTGTTCGTGGCGGTTGGTGTGCGCGAAGGCGTCGCCGTTGCCGTGGGCGTGCGCGTCGGGGTAGAGGTAGCCGTCGCCGTTCGCGAAGCAGTCGGTGTCCACGTGGGTGATGGCGTTGCTGTAGCCGTCGCGGTGGGCGTCAGAGTGCTGGTAGCTGTGGCCGTCGGCGTATAGGTAGGCGTTGCCGTTGGCGTGATGGTACGGGTCGCCGTGGCAGTCGGTGTCGCGGATGGCGAAACCGTTGCGGTCGGGGACACCGTGGGCGAAGGCGTAGCCGAAGCAGTTGCAGTAGGCGTGCGGCTGGGCGTGCTGGTCCTCGTTGGGGACGCGGTAGCGGTCGCACTCGCCGTGGGCGTCAGCGTCGGCGAAGCCGTCGCGGTCGCAGTGGGTGTCCAGGTCGCGGACGCGGTCGGAGTCGCGCTCGCCGTGGGCGTGCGTGTCGGGGAGGGCGTGTGCGTCACAGTTGCCGTCGGCGTGCTGGTCAGCGTCGCTGTCCGGGTGGGTGTCGCCGTCGGTGTGGACGTCGGTGTACTGGTCCGGGTGGCAGTTGGCGTCGGCGTGGATGTGGACGTCGGGCTGGGCGTGTCGGTCGGCGGCGGCGTGGCCGTCCAGGCCTGCTCGCCGAAGTTGACCACGTTATCGCGGCCAGCCTGCGCGTAGATCACCACCGTGTCCGGGCTCGTGCTGGTGTAGCCGACCGGCTGATCCTCGGTAACCGTGTAGCTGCCGGGGGGCAGGTTCATGATCTGGTACCAGCCGGTCGTGCCTACGCTGCGCGCCGAATAGGTCGTGCTGCCCAGACGCGCATGCACCCAGACCCCTGACAGACCGGAGGTCTCGGTACCCTGCCGCCACCCGTCGCCATTGGTGTCCAGGAACACCCAGCCCACGATCTGGCCGACCGCTGGCGTGGGGCTGGCGGTGGCCGTGGGGGTGCGGGTCGGCGTGAAGGTGGGCGACGGGGTATATGTCGGCGTCGCCGTTGCAGTAGCAGTCGGCGTCGGCGTGCGCGTCGGTGTCCACGTGGGACTGGCCGTCGCGGTGGACGTGGGACTGGGCGTCCACGTCGGAGTCGCTGTGGGGCTCGGCGTGCTGGTGGGCGTGGCTGTGCGCGTCGCCGTAGCCGTCGGTGTCGGCGAAGCCGTCTGCGTGGGCGTCGCCGTGGGCGAAGATGTTGCCGTCGGCGTGCTCGTCGGCGTCAGCGTGCGCGTGGCAGTCGGCGTTGCCGTCTGGGTCGGTGTCGCGGTCGCTGTCGGCGTGCGGGTCGCGGAGGCCGTCGGCGTCGGTGTCGGTGTGTTGGTCGCCGTAGCCGTCGCGGTCGCCGTCGCGGTGGGCGTCGGAGTCGGCGGATAGTCGAAGACGGCGTAGTAGTCCAGCCGCATGGTAAGCCACAGCCCGGCCCACGTCTGAGTGGACGGATCGCCGATCGCGGTCCAGGTCGGCGCAGCCGCGTAGTTCCAGCTCGCCTTGTACACCCCATCGAGGTAGAAGTCGTAGACGCCGCCGTGCCGGATGATCAGCGCGGTGTGCCAGCCGGTGTCCAGCCCCTGGGTGATCGGCCCCGCCGAATCGTACTCGCTCCAGATGTAGCCGGCCGGACTGCCGTAGATCCCATAGCTGCCGATCTTGGTGAACCCGTTGGTCACCCAGGTGTTGACGCCGAAGCCGGACCGGCTGCCGGCGTCCGGCGAGCTAAAGCGCCACTCGATCTCCATATCCCCGGCCGGCCAGGGGATGCCGGTGCGCTCGACCACCGGGTACTCGGCAGTGTCCCCCGTGGTGCTCAGTTGCAGATAGCCGTTGGTCACCTGCACGCTGGTGTTGGCCGGCTGGCGCATGATGTGCCAGCCTTCGAAGTTGCCCGAGCTGTTGAAGTCAGTGCGAAAGACCTGCCGCCGGCCGCCCGGTCCCTGCTGCAACGGCGCGGGCCGGACCGCCCGGCGCGGCGCGGCCGCCCAGGCCGGCTGGGGCAGATAGCCCCAGAGCACGGCCAGGATCGCCAACAGGCTCAGGACGCGCGGCAAGCGCAGGTTGCTCACAAGATGCCTCTCACTGTGGCGGAACCACATACTGCACGACGAGCGCGTCGTCGGCATAGCAGTCGAAGGTCAATCGGTCGGCCGTGCCCCAGGCGGGTTCCTGGGTCTGGCGCAACCGGTCGGTGGTGAGCGCATAGGCAGTCAGGCCGCCCTGCACGATGGAGCCCGGGTCCAATGTCACCGTGGCGGTGACCGGCGCGCTCCAAGCGCCGCAGTCCGCCGACGGCAGCGCGCCGACGAGCGGACCGCCGTAGTTCAGCCAGTCGGCCGGCGTGGGCGGCAGCGACGCCGCCGTGCGGTAGAACTCCACCGTGAACGGCGCGCCCGCCACGCGGCGGCAGTTGGATGCGCTCAGGGTCGCCGAGAGCACGGTCGCGCGGGTCGGGATGGCCGCTGTGTCGAAGTACAGATACGCCTTGTTCGCCCGGTATGTCCGATCGCCGGCGGTGGCGCTCTGGCCCACGGCCGGCGCACCCTGGTCGTAGGTCACCAGGTAGGCTGTGCCCTGCACGACGGCCGCGTAGTCGAGCCCCGCGCTCTCGGCTTGCCAGCCGCTAGGGGCGAACACACGCGTGACGGTAATCGGTCCGCTGCTATCCCCCGCCAGGTTGGCGACCAGCGGCAGATAGTACGCGTGGGCCGGAGCAGGCGTCGCCGTCGGTTCTGCTGCTGGAGCGGCCGCGCCCCCGACGCCTGCCACGCTCACCAGCCAGCCGGCGCCCAATGCCATCAGGAGGGTGATGGTCACGATGAAGGCCTGCGCGATACGGCGCATCAGCCGCGCTCCTTACCTGGCTCAGTGGTTGCTGGTCGGGCGGTCGCGGCGGTCCCGGCGCCGCCAGTCTGGAGCAGCCGGCGCACGCGCAGCATGCGTTCCCGCATCCGGGCATACGACTGCCGGACCAGAACCGCGCGCTCCTTTGGGGTCAGGACACGGTTCGTCATGACCGCTCCGGCACGGCAGATTCGGCCCGGGCCACGGCCGGCCGGCACCCGCCCACGACCTTGATCGTGTCGATGCCGCCGGCGGTCAGACGCGCCGTGAAGTAGCCGGCTACACCGGCGCGCAGTGCGGCCAGATCCTGGCCCACGGTCCGCTCCGGCTGGCCGTACACCAGCTCCTCCACGACGTCCACGAGCTGGCCGCCCGCGTAGCCGGCCACGAACACTTGCGGCGCCAGGCAGTCCGCCTGGGCAACGACGCGTCCCCGCACGATCAGGGTGGCGTCCCCGGCAAACGCCGGCCGGTTCGCGAGGCGTTCTGTGACCTCCGCTTTAAGCTGTCCCGCTGCCGGCGCTTCGTCCGCGCTGGCCAGGCTCAACTGATGCCGAACAACCATGCCATCCAGCCGCGCTTCATCGCGTAGGTAGCTGTAGTACAGCGTCCCACCGGGAGGAATGGCGTACTGGCTGGTCATGCGCTCGGTCGCCGCGATGGGATTGCGGTTGGCAAGCGGGCGGCCGCCGACGTCGTACAGCGCCACGGCGATCGTGACGTCAGCCCAGTGCTCGCTGTGATTGGTGACCGCAGCCGGGATGCGGACGAAGCCGTTCTCCCGCCGTCCGACGCCCGACTCCAGGGTGAACCCATTCCGTTCGCTGACCGCCGGCGTCGCTCCATCGACCACCCCGGCGCCGCCTTGCGACACAGCGGAGGCGTCCTTGTTTTCAGCAGGAGAATCCCCTCCGCTGCCGGCCGCCACGGTCTGCCCGCCCAACCGCGTTCCGAGGTTACAGCTTAATAGGGGGAGGGTCAGCAACGCACCCAGCAACCCCCAGGCGCACAATCGTCTGCTCATCCCGCTTCTCTCCTTATTACCCCAACAGACCGCTGATCAGCGGCAGGGTCACGTCCTGGCCGCGGTACGCCCGGCTGCCGCAGAAAAGCATGTAGCCCCAGAAGGCGAGCGCCAGCAGGCCGGACAGACAACCGATGGCCGCGATCTGGCTCAGGACCAGGGCCAGAGCGGCCACGATGAGCCCGGCCAGCACGGACTGCCGGGCGTGGCGACGCAGTCCCTCATCGTCGCCCGCGACCAGGAGCGCCAAGAGTGCCCCGACGGGGGTCAGCGCATAGGCGACCAGCCCCCAGATGCGATTCTTCGTTCGAATTGGGTCGGACATCACTCCTCCAGCATTGAGTAGGACATCTTGTCCGCGTGCGCCTTACAGCGCGTTCAGCACAGGCAGCAGTAGCGGCACGAGCACCAGGAACAGGAATGGCATGAAGAAGAAGCCCACCGACGGCACGGCCAACCGGCTATCCAGCGCTTCTGCTTCCCGCAGCGCCCGGTCCTTGTACTCGACGATCAGGGTGTGGGCCAGGCCCGACATCAGCTCCGGGCCGGCCGCGCCGGTGCGGGCCGCCATGTCGATCTGGGCCACGAACGCCCGCAGCGCCGGCAGGTCGTAACGGTCAGCCACGTCCAGGAGCAGTCCCGGCACTTTGCCGCGTCCGAAGAGCGGCCGGCCCGACGTGCGCTGCTCCTCCAGGGCGATCTTCAGGATGCGTGCCAGCGGCCCACCCAGGTCGGCGGCGCGCTCCAACGCGCGGTCGGGCGGGTTGCCGGCCGCCATCTCGGCTGCCAGCATCGCCGACAGGTCCGGCAGGTTGCTCTGCACCCGCCGGCGCACCTTCTCGGCCGCGCTGCGCTGCCGGACGAAGGGCAGCAGGAAGCCGATCACCGGCGCAAGCGCCAGCGCGGGCATCCCGCTCATGACGAGCAGCACGCAGCCGGCCGCGGCAAGCAGAACGGCAAGCCCCACCGAAGCGGCGATGGACCAGGGCTGGCCCTCCAGGAGCAGCCAACGGCGGTGGCCTTCCAGCCCCAGCAGGTTGCGCAGGCCCGGGAGGCGCCGCATGAGGGCCGCGCCGAGCTTCTCCAGCGGCGTGTCCACGGTGTCGGTGCGGTAGGCGGCCAGCGCTCGCCCCGGCGTGTTGCTGCGCGTGACGTCCACGCGCGCGGCGACCGTCATCAGCCACAGCCCGCCGCACAGCGCGGCCGCCAGGACGAGCGCCTGCTGGAACCCCGGCGACCGCACGATCTCAAGCGGATTCATGTTCCTTCTCTCCTTCAGGCGTTACTCCGCCCGCCTGCGGCAGGCCGCAGACGCCGCCCAAGCCGCCCCACAACGGAGCCGTAAGCAGCAGCGCATCCCAGGCGGCTGGCGCGCTCCCGAAGATGGTCGAAAACGCCTGCGCGATCAGCGCGACGACCGCGCCGATCAAAGCCCGCCACATCCACGATCTCCCCGGCGCGGCCAGGCTTGCGTTAGCCACCGCGCCGACCAGGTACAGGTTGAGCGCGCCGCCCGCCACCACGATCGTCAAGAACGCCGGATCCGCATCCGGGGCCTGCGTGCCGAGCTTCAGCATCACGCTCAGCATCCCGCCGCCCAGCGCGACGGCCAGGGCGCGCTCGATTGCCGCTGGCATCACCCCTCCAGGGCATCCGCGATCATCCCGTTGAGCTGGGTGTAGCCGAAGGCCATCACGCCCAGCGCGCCCGCTGCAATCATCTGGCTGGTCGGATCAGCGTAGCCTTGCCGGATCACCGGCGACGACAGCATGATGCCCAGGATGACCGCCATGATCGCCAGCATGGTCAGCACTGCCTGCCGCGCCCCCTCAGCCTTGGCCCCGGCTACAGCACGCGCCTCCAGGATGGCCGAGAGTTCCTCCGCGGTCGTCGCGAACGCCTTGGTGAAACCCGCACCGCCGGTCTCGGCCAGGCGGCGAATCTGGTAGACGGTAAGGCCCAAGAGCGGCGAGATGCGGTTGCCCTCCAGGTGCGCGTTCGCCAGGAACGGCTCGCCCTGGCTCGACCAGCCCGCCAGCAGCCGCTCCATCCAGGTGCGCAGCGGCTTGCCGGGCAGCAGAGTCGCGATCACCTCTTCGACCGCTGCGCGCGGGGAGCTGGTGACCAACAGCATGCCGCCCAAGCGGCTGACGAAGGTCGGCAGCTCCCCCTCGATGGCGATGCGCGCCTTGCGAGTCTTGCCGCGCAGGAATTCGTCCGCCAGGATGTAGGCCAGCGCCGCGCCGCCCGCGGCCGGGACCAGCGGCATGCCAAAGAGGACGAGCGCCGCGAACGCCCCGGCCACGACCCCGATGTACACGTAGCGGCTGTAGCCCGGCTTGACCAGCCCGAGCGCCGAGTTGATATCCACTTCGGTCGTGCCGGCCGTCGCCGGCGTCCGGTACGCGGCCAGCGCCTGCCCGGTGCGCGGGGCCAGGGCGACCTGGCGGACGGTGACGGCCACGGTGGCCGCCGCGCTGCCGGCCGCCAGCAGCACGAGCAGTTGGGCGATCACGGCGCCCTCCGCGCCTGGCGGCGGCGCCGCCGCACGATGTAGGCGATGGTCAAGAGCAGCCAGAGCGCCGCCAGTCCCAAAATCACGTCAGTCGTCATGTTGCATGCCTCACTCGCATTGCGTACCTGCCCCTATCCGCGCCGTCGCGTTATTGAAGACAGGGCATCGTCGCCGGGCTGCCAGAGCTGCCGGAACTTCACTTCGCCGCCCGCCAGGCCGGCGACCTCCCAGACGCCCAGCCCGACCCGGCGGTCGTTGCGCCAGCCGATCTGCACCACCAGGTCCACCGCCTCGACGAACATGCCTCGCGCCGCCTCGGTGCGCACCGCCGCGTCGGAGTACATGATGATGCTGATGCGGTAGGCCGCGTGTTCCGGCCCGTCGGCATGGAAGGTGGTCAGGCCCGCGTGGTCGCTCATCATGGCCCGGAACAGAGCCAGTGCGGCGTCGCCTCGCCGCACCTCGCCGACGATGACGTAGGCCGGGGCCAGGCGCAGGGCGTCGTCC
>CAYNDV010000060.1:0-1715 GCA_964396055.1 uncultured Vicinamibacterales bacterium
GAAGACCGGATCGCGCTCTGGACCCTCCCCTACTCGAGCGGGTCGCTGCGCTTCACCGAGCACCGGGACCTGCTCAAGCAGCGCCTGCGCGCCTCGGTCGGCACGTACCGGGACAACTTCAGGCCCTGGATCGTGGGCCGCGACGAAGCCATCCAGGTCGACGACAACGTGCCGGGCGTGCTGGCCGGCATCATCGCGCGCGAGTGCTACAAGCAGCCGGAGACCTGCCCGAAGGAGGTGGAGAACCAGGCGCTCGACGTCGCACGCGACGCGCGCCAGCGCTCCGAGGTCACCATCAGGGAAACGGGCAACCTCATCGATGCGCTCCGCGTCATCGACGGACCCAAGCACATCGTGCTGGTAACGGGCGGCCCGGTGGTCACCCGGGAAAACCTCAGCGAAATCGAGGGCCTCGGGCGCAAGGCGGCCCAGGCACGGGTCACGGTGCACGCCCTCCAGGTGAACCTTGTCTCGTATCAGGCGCGAGCCGAGCAGATGCGGCCGATGCCGGCTGAGATCAACCAGTCGCAGTCCGCGGCCTTCCTGCTCGCCGGCACCACGGGTGGCCTGGCGCTGACGCCCACCACGGGCGCCATCGGGTTCAACCGCCTGGCGCGCGACCTGTCGGCGAGCTACGTGCTGGTGGTCGAGGCCACCGCGGCCGAACGCGACGGCCGCCCGCACGCCATCGAGGTGAAGGTGCGCGACACCGGCTGGGGCGCCACGGTCCGCGCCCGCAAGTCGTTCGTCATCGACCCCAACGCGGCCGTGGCCGCGCCGCCACCCGCCCTCCCGCCACCGGCGCCGGCGCCGCCCCCGCCCCCGGCGGGCGAGCCGGCGGAGCCCGTCGGGACCGACCCGGGCGACATGGCCGATCGGCTCGCCGACTACGCGGAGCGCTTCGAGCGCGACATCACCGCCGTGGTCGCCGAAGAACGCTCGGTGCAGATCATCCAGCCGTGGCGCGGGCAGCCGGGGGGGCCGGACAAGGAGCCGGCGCTGCGCTGGCTGGAGCCCGGCGAGAAGGCCCCGCGCACCGGCCCGATCATCTCGCGCCGCCAGTTGGTGGCCGACGTGCTCATGGCCCAGATGAAGGACCAGCAGTGGGTGAGTTATCGCGACGTGTCCGAGGTGGACGGCGACGCGGTGCGCGACCGGGTCGATCGCGTGCAGAAGCTCTTCCTGTCGCAGGCGCCCGACAAGTTCAGCCAGTTCCAGCGCATCGCCATGGAGAGTTCGCGCTACAACCTCGGCGACATGAAACGCGACCTGAACCTGCCCACGGTCACGCTGTCGCTGCTGCGCCGCGTCAACCATCCTCGCTTCGAGTTCAAGAAGCAGAAGGACGAGACGATCGACGGGCGCGCGTGCCGCGTGCTGAGCTACAAGGAGAAGGTGACGCCGACGCTGGTCTCGACGCGCAACAGCGGCGACATATTCCTGTACGGCCGAGTCTGGCTCGACCAGGCCGACGGCCGCGTCCGGCGCACGGAACTGCGCTTCGACCGCGGCACCGGCAGCAGCAGCGGCCCCGGCACGGGCGGGTTCCGGTCCTACATCCGCGTCGACTACGGGCCGCTCGACGGCACCGAAACCCTGGTGCCGGTGCAGATGTGGGAATGGCACGAGGGCGTCACGCAACTGGGCCGGATCGGCGGCGATCTCACCGGCGTCCAGTGCCTGGCGCACTACAGCAAGTTCCGTCGCTTCTCGGT
>CAYNDV010000060.1:1815-3665 GCA_964396055.1 uncultured Vicinamibacterales bacterium
CTCAAAGGTCTGGAACTGCGCAGCATCGGCCCGGCGCTCGTGACGGGCCGGATTGCCGACGTCGCCATCGACCCGAAGAACCCCAACGTCTGGTACGTGGCCACGGCGTTCGGCGGCCTGTGGAAGACCATCAACCGCGGGATCACCTTCGAGCCCATCTTCGACGAAGGCCCGTCCTTCACGCTGTGCTGCGTGGTGGTCGATCCGCGGGACTCCAACGTCATCTGGCTGGGCACCGGCGAGAACGCCAGCCAACGCAGCGCCCATTTCGGCGACGGGGTCTACAAGTCGCTCGACGCGGGACGAACCTGGAAGCGGGTCGGGCTGGAGACCTCGGAGCACCTCGGCAAGATCCTGATCGACCCCCGCAACTCCCAGGTCGTCTTCGTCGCCTCGCAGGGCCCTCTCTTCTCGTCGGGCGGCGAACGGGGCCTCTACAAGACCGTCGACGGCGGCGCGACGTGGAAGGCAGTGCTCACGATCAGCCCCGACACGGGGGTCAGCGACGTCGTGCTCGATCCCGGCCGGCCCGACGTGATGTACGCGTCGGCCTACCAGCGCCGGCGGCACGTGGGCCAGATGATCGGCGGCGGACCGGAGGGCGGTCTCTTCAAGTCGACCGACGGCGGCACCACGTGGAAGAAGCTCACCAGCGGACTGCCGAAGGGCGACGTGGGCCGCGCGGGCCTGGCCATCGACGGGCGGAAGAAGCCGGCCACCGTGTTCGCGCTGATCGACGCGAAGCGCGACGAAGCGGGCTTCTACCGGTCCGACGATGCCGGGGCAACGTGGGTGCGTATCGGCCGGATGCCGCAGCCGGCCAGGCCGGTCGGCTTCGGTGGCGCCCCGCGGGCGGCCACGCCTCCGGCCGGCGCGCCAGCAGGCGCCCAGGCCCCGGCCGCCCCGCCGGCGCAGCGGCCCGCCGCGCCGGCCGACGACTGGTATCGCGGTGGCGGCGCGGCGTACTACCACGAGATCTTCGTGGATCCGTACCGGCCCGACACGATCTACTCGATGAACGTGAACGTCGAGCGGAGCACCGACGGCGGCAAGACCTGGCACCGGACCAACTGGGAGAACACCGGCGTCCACGTCGATCACCACGACATCGAGTTCGACCCGGCCGACCGCCGGCACATCCTGCTGGCCAACGACGGCGGGCTGTACGAGACCTATGACGAGGGCGCCACGTGGCGCTTCTTCGCCACGCTCCCGATCACGCAGTACTACCGCGTGTCGGTGGACGACATGACGCCGTTCTACAACGTGTGCGGCGGCACGCAGGACAACTTCTCGATGTGCGGCCCGTCCCGCAACGCCTACCGCTGGGGCGTGCGGACGAGCGACTGGTACATCATCGCCGGCGGGGACGGCTTCCAGTCGGCGAACGACCCCGACGACCCGTTCATCGTCTACGGCCAGTCGCAGAACGGCAACCTCTCGCGCCTCGACCTGCGGACGTTTGTCTCGAAGTCCGTGCGGCCGCCGCAGTCCCGGACCATCCGGCCCCCTTCGGGAGACGACGAGATGGGCGGTGCGCCGCAGGGTGGCGCGCCTGGGGCGGCGCGCCCGTCCGGCCAGCCGGCCGGCGGAGCCCAGGCGGGCGCCCAGGCCGGGCAGCCGGCCGTGCGGCCCGCTCCCGATCGCACCAACTGGGACGCGCCGTACATCATCAGCCCGCACGCCGGGCGGCGCCTCTACTGGGGCAGCAACCGCCTGTACCGGAGCGACGATCGCGGCGACACGTGGACGCCCGTCAGCCCGGACCTCTCGCGCAACCTCAACCGCGACGAGATCCCGATCATGGGCAAGGTGTGGCCCGCCGACTCGGTGGCGCGCAACGTGTCGAC
>CAYNDV010000060.1:3765-10325 GCA_964396055.1 uncultured Vicinamibacterales bacterium
GGCGGCATGCCGAGCATCCAGGTGCGCGACATGGTGGTGCAGCGGCGCGAGACCGACCTCGTGCTGGCGACCTTCGGCCGCGGCTTCTACGTCCTGGACGACTACTCGCCCCTGCGGGACCTCACGGCGGAGACGCTGGCCGACGAGGCCCGCCTCTTCCCGCTGCGCGATGCCCTGCTCTTCAACGTGCTCGGCCTCAGCCCGGCGGGCTCAGCGGGCCTGGGCCCGTTGGCGGGCCTCTGGACCGCGCCGAATCCGCCGCACGGGGCCGTGTTCACTTACCACGTGAAGCAGGCCCTGCCGGCCGACACGACGCTCGTGCTGACCATTGCTGACGAAAGCGGCAAGCCGGTGCGGCGCCTCGACCTGGAGAAGACCGCCGGCCTGCGGCGCATCGCCTGGAACCTGCGCGGTGAGGCGCCTGCTCCAGCAGCCGGCGGACCGGCTCCGGCGGCGGGCGGGTTCGGCGGCTTCGGGCGCGCGTTGCCGCCGCTCGTCGCCCCGGGCCGGTACCGCGCGACGCTCGGCCGGCTGACCGGCGACAAGGTCACCCCGATCGGGCAGGCCCAGTCGTTCCTCGTATACCAGCACTGACCGTTTCGTCCCGAGGCCGGGCTGGCCCTGCCAGCCCGGCCCGCTCGGAGGCCGTCGCATGACCCGACTCGGTATCGTCGCCTGTATCCTCCTCGCCGCCAGCCCGCTGTACGCGCAGACGCCCGCCAGGCCGACCGGCGCGCAGGTGGACTACCACGTCCACGCCAAGGGCGACCTGCCCCTGGACGAGGCGCTGAAGCGTTCGCGCGAGACCGGCATCTACTACGGCATCGCCATCAACGGCGGCCTGAGTTTCCCGATCGCCAACGACGCCGGTCTCGAGCCCTTCCTGAAGGAGATGGAGGGCAAGCCGGCGTACAAGGCGTTTCAGGCGGAGGGCCGTGAATGGGTGCGCCTGTTCTCGAAGGCCACGCTCGAGCGCTTCGACTACGTCTTCACCGACTCGATGACGTGGACCGACGACAAGGGCCGGCGCATGCGGCTGTGGATCGCCGAGGACGTGGGCACGATCGCCGACCCCGAGCACTTCATGGAACTGCTGGTCGACCGTGCGGTCGGCATCTTCGCCCGGGAGCCGATCGACATCTACGTCAACCCCACCTACATCCCCGACCAGCTCGCGGCCCAGTACGACCGGCTGTGGACGCCGGCGCGGATGAAGCGGATCGTGGACGGCCTGGCCGCCAACGGCATCGCGATGGAGATCAACAACCGCCGGCGCATCCCCAGCGCCGCCTTCATCCGCCTGGCGAAACAGGCCGGCGTGAAGTTCGCCTGCGGCACGAACAACGCCGGGGCGGCGGATCTCGGCCGCAACGAATACTGCACCGAGGTGATCCGCGACCACGACCTCAGGCCCGAGCATTTCTGGACGCCGCCGGCCGACGGGCAGAAGGCCGTGCAGCGGCGGCCCCTGCCGAAGTAGCCGCGGCCCGGCCCGCGCTCAGGACGTCAGCGCCGCCACCAGCGTCAGGCCCGCGGCGCTGACGAGTCCCACGCACAACGCGGCCGCGAAGCCCAGCAGCAGCGGCCGCCAGCCGAGCGCCCTCAGTTTCAGCAGGTCGGTCGACAGGCCGATACCGGCCAGCGCCGCCGCCAGCGCCCACGTCGAGACGGCCGCCGCGCCGTCGAGGAAGGCCGTCCAGCCTGCGGCCGCCTGTGGCCCCGCCGACGCCACCATCGCGTCACCAATCGTCCGCAGGGCAATCGCCGCAAGAAAGGCGACGACAAAGCCCGGCACCGCCGCGCGCACGTCGCCGGCCGTCAGCCGCCGGCCGCCCGTGCGGAACCGCGTCGCAATCACCGGCAGCAGGACAGCCATCGACATGTTGCGCAGGAGCTTGGTCACCGTCGCGGCCTGCAGCGCCAGCGGCGCGCCGTATGCTTCCTGGTAGATCAGGCTGGCGCCGGCCACCTGCGACGTGTCGTGGATGCTGGTGCCGAGAAAGACCCCCGCCAGCAGCGGCGACCAGCCGAAGGCCACGTGGGCAATCCAGGGATAGGTGAACAGCGCCAGCAGCCCGAAGATCGTGATGCACGCCACGGCGTAGCTGGTTTCGTCCTCGCTGGCCCTGATGGCGGGTCCCAGGGCCACGATGGCGGTCACGCCGCAGATGCTGGTGCCCGTCGCGATGAGCGCCCCGAGCGTCGGCGACACGCCCGCAAGCCGGCTGAGCCCCCGCACCACGACGAGCGCCGACACGATGCAGGCGGCGGCCACGGGCACGGCGATGCTCGTGATCGCCCCGGCGGTGCCGAGCGCGAGCCGCAGCCCCAGCAGGACAATGCCCACACGCAGCCCCGTGGTGACCATGAAGGCCACCCCGGGACGGAACGCCTCACGCAGGCCGCAGATGTTCCGGCACGCCAGTCCGAGCACCACGGCGATGGCGATCCCGCTCACCAGGCTCTGACTGCCCCGGGCAGCCGGATCGAGGCCCGAGAGGCGCGCCACGACTCCGCTCAGCACGGTGGCCAGAGCGCTGCCGGCCACCGCCAGTCCCAGGGCCATCACCAGCCCCGGCATTCGCGTCCACCATACCCGCACGTTCATCAAGGGGGCCTGCCTCTCTCGTCTCATGCCTCCGCACCGGGCACCCCGCCCGGCCGGCCGAACCAGTTCAATGTACCGCACAGACCGACCACGTCCCCGACGACGACCAGCACGGGCGGCGCCAGGCCGGCCTCGCCCACGGCCTGTGCGATGTCGGCCAGCGTGCCCACCACGACGCGCTGCGCCTCGGTCGTGCCGTTCTCGACGACCGCCACCGGGCATCGCGCATCGCGGCCGTGGTCGATGAGCTGCCGCGCGATCGCGCCCAGCGCGGTGAAGCCCATGAAGATGACCAGCGTCGCCGGCGACGCCCCGTAACGCGACCAGTCGACCGGCGCCCGGCCGCTGGCGCTGTCGTGCCCCGACAGGAACACCACCTCGGAGGTCACCCCCCGATGCGTGAGCGGGATGCCCGCGTAGGCCGGCACGCCGACGCCAGCCGAAACGCCGGGCACCACCTCGAACCGCACGCCCGCATCGGCCAGGGCCTGAGCTTCTTCGCCGCCGCGCCCGAAGACGAACGGGTCGCCGCCCTTGAGGCGCACGACCGTCCGGCCGGCGCGCGCCTCGGCCACGAGCAGGTCGTTGATCTCCGCCTGGGGCCGCGAGTGGAACCCCTGCCGCTTGCCCACGTAGATGCGCGCGGCGGTCGGCTGGCACAGGTCGAGCAACCGCGTATCCACCAGCGCGTCGTACACCACCACGTCCGCCCGCTCGATCAGGCGCCGCCCCTTGATCGTCAGCAGGTCGGGATCGCCCGGCCCCGCACCAACGAGGTACACGGTTCCGGGCACGAGGCCGGACGCCGCGCGTTCCCGCGCCCGCCACTCGCCCCGGCGCGCCACCGCCCCGGCGGTGTCGGGACCGTACTCAGCCTCCAGACGCTCGCGGATCTGGCGGGCCATCCCCGGTGCCCGGCCGTTGGTCGACACCGCGATCGTGAGGTCACCGCGCCGGACGATGGCGGGGGTGATGAACTCGCACAGGTCGGGCTGATCGATGGCGTTCAGCCACACGCCGGCGTCGCGCGCCTCGTCGCGCACCGCACGGTTGACGCCGCTGTCCGACGTGGCCGCGTAGGCCAGCCGGCATCCGGCCAGATCGCCGGGCTGGTACGCGCGCCGGACGAGCGTCACCCGCCCGTCGGCAGCCAGCGCGGCCAGGTGCCCGGTCACCTCCGGGCTCACCACGGTCACGCGTGCGCCGGACTCCAGCAGCGTCTCGACCTTCCGCTCCGCGACGGCGCCTCCGCCGACGACGGTGACGGGCTGGCCGTCGAGATCGAGGAAGATCGGATGGGGCCAGCGGCGGCCCGGATCAGGGCTCATGATTCGTCATCCCTCCCGCGCCGGTACGCGCGCGCCGCGCGCAGGACGCCCTCGGCCCACGCGGGAGCGCCGTCGGCGTGCACGTGCCTGTCGCCCGCCCGCTCGCGGTTCACGGTCACGCCACTGGCGAGGGCGTCCTCGCCCGGATGCCGCTGCTGACCTCACTCGTGTGCGTGGTCTCGCCCAGCGCGAAGAGATCACGCAACAGATTCTGCCGGGCCGAGTCGAGCGCCGGAGCAGCTTCACCCGACGTCAACCTGGTGATCGGGGAACGAAGCAGCCGGTTGATGAGCGTCCTGGTCATCCGTTCGACGTACGCGACGTCCTCCGGATGAAAGTGCTTGAGATTCCGCCGCACCTCGTCCGCGCGCACCTGCTCGAAGTGTCTGACCAGTTCGCGCACAACAGACGACGCACCGTGGCCGCGTGTCCATGTCATCAGCTTCCGGCATTCGTCGTCGACAATGGCCTCGACGCGGGGCACCTCGCGGAGCCGGTGCGCCAGGCTCCGATCGACCAGCGTGTGCACTGCATCGATCGGGAACAGCGACACGTGATCGATCGCGGCGACGGCGGGGTCGATGTCGCGGGGCACGGCGATATCGACCAGCACGAGCGGTCGATCCGGCCGTGCGGCCATCGCGCGCTGCACCATGTCACGGGTGACCACGTGCCCAGGCGCCCGGGTCGCCGACACGACCACATCGACCGACGGCAGCATGGACGCGAGGGCGTCGAATGGCACGGCCTCGCCCCCGAACGCCTCGGCCACGGCGGCGCCGCGCTCGAGGGTCCGGTTGGCCACCCACAGACGGGAGGGCCGGCGGTCGGCAAGATGGCGCGCGGCAAGGCGACAGGTGTCGCCGGCCCCGACCAGCAGGACGGCCCGGTCGCGCAAGTCGCCGAGGGCCCGCTCGGCCAGACTCACGGTGGCCAGGGCGACCGACACCGCGCCCATCCCGATGTCGGTTTCGGCACGCGCCCGCTTGCCGGTGTGCAGGGCCGACGACCACAGCCGGTGCATCAGGCCCCCCATCGACTCGGCCTCCTGAGCCCGGGTCTGCGCATCCCGGACCTGGCCGAGGATCTGGTGCTCTCCGAGGATCATCGAGTCCAGCCCTGCGGCAGCACGCAGCAGGTGGCGACACGCGTCCTCACCTGCCTTCACGTACGCGTGCCCGTCAACGAGGCACGCGCGATCGCCCGCGTGATCACGGAACAGCCTCCGCATCGCGGTCTCGGCCGCCGGAGGATCCGGGGTGCCGACATACAGCTCGGTGCGATTGCAGGTGGCGAGAATCGCGGCTTCGGCAATGACCGGGTCGGCGCAGATCTCGCGCAGCCGTGCCAACACGGCGGTCCCGTCCATGGCCAGGGCTTCCCGCAATTCGAGCGGGGCGCTGTGATGGTTGATACCGAGCAGCAGGACGTGCATCGCGTCTTCCCTCAAGCCCCGTCGGCGGTCAGTGCCACTCCCACTCGATGAATCCCGGCGAGACATCGGTCATCGCGTTGACGATCAGTTCCACGAGCCCGCCGTACAGGATCCTGTTCTTCTCCCAGAGACCGTAGTAGTTCAGCATGTCCCTGAACTGCCCTTTGCAGTTGCTGCACGGCGCGCAGAGGTACTTGGGCGTTTCGGGTTCCAGACAGTCGCCGAAGGCGTTGAGAATCTGTTCGAGCTTCTTGCGCCCCGCGACGTGGAAGCGCCAGTCGGGGAAGTTGTGCCCGCTCATGATGGCAAAGCCGCTGCCGCCCCCGCAACAGTAGTTGTCGACACCGTGGGGCGTCATCTCCCGGAACTTCGGGCAGATCGCCCGGACGATCTCTCGTTGCGGCTCCACGACACCCATGAGCCGGACCATGTTGCACGGGTCGTGCAGGGTCACCGGGAAGTCGTTGCGCGAGGGATCGAGTTTCAGCCTGCCGCTCATCACGATGTCCCGCAGCAGCGTCAGGGCACTCTCCCTCGGAATATTGAGGTCGCCGGTCAGGATGCGGTCGGCAATGACGGCGATCGCCTTGTGGGCATGGCCGCACTCCCCGATGACGATCTTCCCGACCTTCAGCTTCCTGGCGGCCTCCGCGTGCTTGATGGCCACGCGCGCGAACTGCGCGTCGTCGTACCAGAGACCGTAGTTGATCGAGTCGTAGCCGGCGAGATCGGACGACAGGGTCCACGAGATGCCGGCTGCGTTCAGAATCAAGGCAAAGGCGCCGGGGTTCTCGGGCCACGCCAGGATCTCGCCGGCATTGTGGATCAGCAGCACATCGGCGCCCTCCACGTCCCAGGGCGTCTCGACCGTGATGCCGGTCTTCTCGGACGTCTCCTCATCGATGAACTGGATGTTGTCCTTCACGACCTCGGGCGACATGCCCGTGGACGATCCGACTTTGAGCTGCAGCATCGACCCGGTATCGTGGATTTCCCTGGCCGCGATCCCCATCTCCTGGCTGAACACCTTCCGCAGTTCGTGTGCGACCAGGCCGTTGTCGGCGCCGATCGGGCAGGTCTGCGCGCAGCGCCGGCACAGATTGCAGCGGTACGCGAGTTCGATCAGCCTGGCGACCATCGGCCAGTTCACCTCGATGTCGCCGTGCTGCCAGGCGGAGATCATGCCGCC
>CAYNDV010000060.1:10425-25103 GCA_964396055.1 uncultured Vicinamibacterales bacterium
CCATCGGCCAGTTCACCTCGATGTCGCCGTGCTGCCAGGCGGAGATCATGCCGCCGTGCTTCACGCACTTGAAGTACAGCCGGCGCACGACTTCAGACCGGAACGTCGGCCGGTAGATCTCGTGGCGTCCGCTGGCTTCGTAGATGTGGCACGCCTCGGCGCACGTCTGGCACTTCGCGCAGTGTTCCATGCTGAGCAGGAGCGGCTGCAGGAAGGTCCAGTTGTTCTCCCTGGTGAACAGCTTGTCCAGGCCAGAGAGGAACGTCTGGACGAGCGCGTCCTCCTCAGCCTTCGTCGCCGGCTTGGGCACACTCACCGCGCAGGTGTCGTCGAGCAGGCACTCGAAGCGGCTCGTCGCCTGGTCGCTGAGCGGTTTCCAGTCACGTTCCATGGCCGGATCGTCCAGCGGCGCCGGCAGGGGCATCAGGTCCCGGTTCTCCACGTGCGCGAGCGGCCTGCCGTCCCGGCGGGACATGTCCGAGAGTGTGATGCGGTCCTTGGACGTCATGGCTTCGGCCTCGTGGTCGGATTCGTGGTCACGACGTCCGCCCACGTCCGGACACCGTCTGCCGTCACGTGGGGGGCCGCCCACGTCGGCCGGAACGTCAGGTACTCGGCCAGTGTCCGTTCGATCGCCCCGCCCCGCCGGTTGACGCTGTCGTCCCACCGGACGGCATGGTAGGTGAAGTACTTCCCGACAAAGTGCGACATGTGCGTGAACGGGATGTACGCGGCGAGCCCGGCCGACAGCAGCAGCCCGGCGGCGAACAACCCGGGGACCTGGACCGCGGTGTTCCAGGTCAGGAGCCCAACCGCGATGGTGAGCACGCCCGGCGCGCCGCCTGGGCGGAGCGCATAGCCTGCGGCCAGCAGCCCCAGCGCGACGATGAACAGTGCCAGATTGAAGATGTCGCCAGGCGTCGTGTAGGTCTTCAGTTCCTTGTCGGTCAGCCGGCGGTGCAACAGGCCCGCCGCACCCACCAGCGTCAACACGAGGCCGACGCCCCCCGTCACTCGGTACAGCAGGTGGGTCATTCTGCCCAGCCACCCGGCCATCACTGCCGGCATGAACACCGTCGCGACGGCCGCGGCGATCACGATGACGGTTGTGGCGATGAGCAGATAGAGTCCGAAGTGGAACGGAAAGGATCGGAACCACAGCCGGAGGTTGAATTCCCGGAGGGCTTTCAGGAAGAGCATTTCGGCCACCATGGCCGTGAGTTCTCCGCGCAGGTTGAAGTGCGCAGGACGGCTCCACCAGTGTGACTGCTCGAAGTACGAGCCGCCATGTGCCACGCGCTCGGGGGCCTCGTGGGGAACCGGGTACAGTTCCCAGCGCAGGTGGAGCGGGGCCCGCGCGTATCCCACCGCACGGACCACGGTGGCGATGAGGCCAACCGCCGCCGACAGGCAAAGCATGCTGTACACCAGCCAGGTCATGCAGGCAACTCTCCCGTCTCAGCCTGTGCGCGGGCGCGCGCCGCGCCAAGCAGGGCCGGCGCCCACTCGGGCGTCGCTGCGGCGTGCAGGTGGGTGTAGGCGGCCCAGACGTTGTGCACGACGATCGCGTCACGCGCGCCCGCGCAACCCGTGCCCCGCCGGACGGCGCACGCGGTCGGCAGAGGCTCGTCGGCTGACACGAGCCGCGAGTAGTGGAACTCGTGTCCCCGCAGGACCAGCCCCGCCTGAAAGAACGGATTCGGCGTCTCGACCATCAGTTCCGCGTAGCCGTGTCCCTGCGGGGCCGCGCACAACTCGACCTCGCACGGCAGCACCCCGGCCATCTGACTGACGGTATCGCCCTGGCGAAGCGCCCTGGCGAGCAGGATGAGGCCGCCGCACTCGGCGTAGATCGGCAAACCCGACTGGGCGTGCTGTCGCAGGTCGTCAAGGAACGCGCGGTTGGCCGCAATGGCCGACGCATGGGTCTCGGGGAATCCGCCGCCGATGTAGAGCGCGTGCAGGCCGGCAGGCAACGCCTGCGCCGTCAGGCTCGAAACCGGCACGAGCGTGGCCCCTGCGGCTTCGAGGTCTTCCAGGTTCTCGGGGTAGTAGAACGTAAACGCCGAGTCGTGCAGATAACCGATCCGGAGACCGCCGCGTTCGCCAACGGAGACCAGGTGTTCGGACGCGGACGCCCAGGCCACGCTGGGGGCGCGCCGGGCCAGCTCGACGATGGCGGTCATGTCCAGGTGCGATCCGACCTGTTCCACCAGCCGTGGTCCGAGATCGGCCGGATCCGGATGCTCCGGAGGGGGAATCAGGCCCAGATGGCGACCGTGAAGGAGCGCGTCACCGAGCCGGGGCACGACGCCAACCACGGGCACCTGACAGCGCGATTCGATGGCCTCCCGGATGATCCGTTCGTGTCGGATGCCCTGCACCCGGTTCAGCACGACTCCGGCAATACGCACATCCGGATCGAACGCCTGGCATCCGAAGACGCTGGCGGCAATCGTTCGCGTCACCTTCGTCGCGTCCACCACAAGCAGGACGGGTGCCTCGAGCGCCTTCGCCAGTTCCGCGGTGCTGTGCGTGCCTGCCGCGTCAACGCCGTCGTAGAGCCCCCGGTTGCCCTCGACGACCACCAGGCCGGCACCAGCCGCGTGTCGCGAAAAGGTCCGACGAACGCCCGCCGTCCCCATCAGAAAGGTATCGAGGTTGCGAGCCGGCCGACCCGCCGCCCAGGCCAGCCAGGCCGCGTCGATGTAGTCGGGGCCCTTCTTGAATGCGCAGGTGTCCAGGCCGAGCGCGCGGGCCATCTGCAACAGCGCCAGCGACACCAGCGTCTTGCCCGAGTCTCCGCCCAGTCCGGCGACCACCAGCCGCGGGGGCGACGAGACGAATCCCGGCGCGGCCGTCATGAAGCGGCCACCTCTTCGCGCACTGAGAGCGCAATCTTGTAGAACACGGTCACCATCAGAAAGCCGAGCGCCCAGATCCCGATGACGATGAGCACCTCCGGCACGGTGGGCACGTAGTTCGTCACCGCACCCAGCGGCGAGGGCACGAATCCGCCGACAATCAGGCCGAGGCCCTTGTCGATCCAGAGCGACGTGAACACCATGGCGCACGTGACCGCCAGCCAGGACTCGCGGCGCCGGAGGGCCGGCACAAGCAACATCACGAGTGACGCCACGGCCAGCACCGACGACGTCCACATCCAGGGCACCAGCGTCGTCTGGCCGTGAAGCCCCAGGTAGAGGTACTCGAAATGCTCGACGTGCTCCGGGATCTGGCTGTAGAGCGCCGTGAAGAGTTCGAGCAGGATGAAGAACACGTTCAGCAGCATGGCGTAGGTCACGATGACCGCCAGCTTCCGGACGGGCTCGCGGCCGGCATCGAACGAGGTCAGCCGTCTCAGCACCAGACACAGCAGGATTAACAGGGCCGGACCCGCGGCAAACGCGGACGCCAGGAACCGTGGCGCCAGGATGGCCGTCAGCCAGAAGGACCGCCCCGGCAGACCGTTGTAGAGGAAGGCCGTGACCGTGTGAATGCTGACGGCCCACGGAATCGAAAGGATGATGAGGGGCTTGATCCACGCGGGCGGCGCCATGCGCCTGCGCTCGGCACCGAGGGTGACGAGGGCAATGACGGCGTTCAGGCCCAGGTAGCCGCCGAGTGACAGCATGTCCCAGAACATCATGGAGCCGGGCGTCGGGTACAACAGGACGTTGAGGACCCGCATGGGCTGGCCCATGTCCACGAAGATGAACAGCATGCACATCGTCACGGCGGCGATCGCGAGGAACTCGCCGAGAATCGTGATCCGGCCGAAAGCCTTGAAGTCGTGGAGGTAGTACGGGAGGACCACCATCACCGCCGACGCCGCGACGCCCACGAAGAACGTGAACTGGGCGATGTAGAGGCCCCAGGTGACATCCCGGCTCAGGCCGGTGATAGCCAGTCCGACGTCGAGTTGACGCAGATAGGCCAGCAGCGCGATCCCCATGATCACGAGCAGGCCGAGGACCCAGGTCCAGTACCGCCGACTGCCCACGACTGCCTTTTCGAACATGAACATGGGCGTGCCTCAGACGATGTAGTAGATCGCGGGCCGCGTGCCCAACTCGGGCTTCCGCCGGATCGTGAAGTGGGCACGCAGCAGCGACCGGACCTCGGAGTCCGGATCGTTCACGTCGCCGAACACGAGGGCCCTGGCCTGGCAGGCGGCCACGCACGCCGGAGGCTCACCTTTGGCGAGCCGCTCCTCGCAGAATGTGCACTTCTCGACGACGCCCTTGGACCGGGTTGGGAACTCCGGCGTCATCTGCGCGATCGAGGGGCGCGGGTCGCTCCAGTTGAAGCTCCGCGAGCCGTAGGGGCAACCGGCCACGCAGTACCGGCACCCGATGCACCGGTGCCAGTCCATCATGACCACGCCGTCGCTGCGCTTCCAGGTGGCCTGTGTCGGGCACACGCGCACGCACGGTGGGTTCTCACAGTGATTGCAGAGCACCATCACCGGCTTGTCGCGCAGCGCATCGGGCGGAAAGTCGGTCTGGAGCGACGGGAAGGTCTGTTCGAAGCGTTCCTTCCAGATCCACTTCACCTCGTGAGCCGGGTTCTCGATGGCGGGAACGTTGTGCGTGCGGTGGCAGGCCTCCAGGCACGTGGTGCAATCGCCTGCCGCCAGACACTTCCTCGGGTCGATCACCATGGCCCACCGCGTGCCTGCCGGAGTCGCGGTCGGTTCGTGCGGCGGCTGCACCGCGAACGCGTCGAGGGCCGTCTTGCCGGTGAGCCCCAGCGCCGAGAGGCCTGCGGCCCCGATGAACGCACGTCTGCTGACGCTCATGAGCCACTCCCCTTCGGCGGTGCCGGGGTCACATGGCAGTCCCAGCAGTGCGGCGTGACGCCGGCGTACGTGTGGCACCGATCGCAGAACTCGGCTTTGCCGGCGTGGCACCGAAGGCAGGTTCCCGTCAGGCTCTTCGTGTAGGTCTTGCCGTCGGGCGACACGAACGCCCGATCCTGGCGGCGCACGACATCGTCGCGCCAGGTCAGGAGGAGTTCCATGTGCGAAGCCCGCATGTACTCCACCGGCATCACACAGGCCTCCTCGGTGTCCGGCAGTGCCGGTTCGGGCCCGCGCGCCGTCGTTCCGGCGGCCCTGGCGTACCAGATCGGGGAGGTGACCACGACGAAGAACACGATCAGGGCCGCGATGATGACGTGACGGTCACGCATGGGCAGGCGCCTCCTTCGTCCCGGCCAACGGTTCTCCGCGCAGGTCGGTCGTGCGCGCGCGCCCGCCCTTCATGACCAGCGCGTTGCCGACGAACTCGTGGACGCCTGCCACCTCGACGCCGGGAGACCAGTACTCGAGCAGCGGCGGCAGGGTGGCCTTGTCAATCGCACAGATACAGGCGACCACGTTCACGCCATGGGTGTCGCGCACGTGCCGCACGGCGTTGCCCCTGGGGAAACCACCGCGCAGCCGCATCTCCAGGTTCTCGTCGGTGCCGAGGCCGGAACCGCTGCCGCAGCAGAAGGTCTGTTCGCGGATGGTGTTCTCGGGCATCTCGTGGAACGCGCGACAGGTGTTCCGGATGATGTACCGCGGTTCCTCGATCAGCCCCATCGCCCGCGAGGGATTGCAGGAGTCGTGGAAGGTCACGCGCCAGTGGTCGTTGCGCGAGGCGTCCAGGGTGAGGCGGCCGTGCCGGATCAGGTCCGCCGTGAACTCGCAGATGTGCACCATGCGGGTCGAGGCCGCGTGGTCGAACCGCGTGTGCGTGATGGGCGAGACCGGCACCTCGAGGAAGTCGGCCGGCCCGTTCATCGTGTCCATGTACTGGTGCAGCACCCGCCACATGTGTCCGCACTCGCCGCCGAGAATCCACTTCACACCCAGCCGCCTGGCCTCCGTGTAGACCTTCGCGTTGAGCCGCTTCATCATCTCGTGCGACGTGAACAGCCCGAAGTTGCCGCCGTCGGACGCGTAGGCGGTCAGGGTGTAGTCGAGCCCCACCTCATGGAAGAGCGCCAGATACCCGAGCAGGGTGTAGTAGTGGGGCGTCCCGAAGTAATCGGCCGAGGGCATGACGAAGAGGACTTCCGCCCCCTTCCGGTTGATGGACGCGTCGACGCGGATCCCGGTGATCTCCTCGAGTTCGTCGACCGCGAAGTCGATGCTGTCCTTGAAGCCGTGCGGCTGGATGCCGAGGTGGTTCCCGGTCCTGAAGCAGTTGGCGACCGGCTCGAGCACCCAGTTGATGTTGCAGCCCACCAGGGTCAGCAGTTCCCGCCCGATCATCGTGATTTCCGCCGTGTCGATGCCGTAGGGGCAGAACACGGAACAGCGCCGGCACTCCGTGCACTGGTAGAAGTAGTAGAACCACTCCTTCAGCACGTCTTCGGTCAGGTCGCGCGCGCCCACGGCCGAGCCCAGCAGCCGGCCGGCGGGCGTGAAGTACCGCCGGTAGACCGACCGGATGAGTTCGGCCCTCAGCACGGGCATGTTCTTCGGATCACCCGATCCGAGGTAGAAGTGGCACTTGTCGGCGCACGCGCCGCAGCGCACGCAGACGTCCATGAAGAGGCGGAACGACCGGTACCGATCGAGCCGCTCCCGCATCCCCGCGAGGATGACGTCCTTCCAGTCCGGCGGGAGCTTCCAGTCCTCGTCGAACGGCTGCCACTCGCGCGGGTTCGGCAGGCCGAGAGCCGTGAGGTTCTTCGGCGCCGCGCTGTAGCAGAACGTCCCCTTTCTGAACTCCACACGGGGATCGAGCCAGCTCTTCCCCTTCGGGCGGTAGTCGACCCGGGTCAACGGCTCTGCGCTCGGCGACTCGTCGGCCATGGGGCTATTCCTTCTCGACGGGGAGTCCCGCACTCTTCATCTTCTCGCGGAACTCGTCTTCCCATTCTTCGTAGGTGTGGACGCTGACGGGGTGATTCCACGGGTTCACGTGCCGGCGCATCCGGCTGTTGTTCGCCAGATTCCGGGTCGGGCTCAGGAACACACCCGCCATGTGCATCAGCTTGCTGAACGGGAAGTAGGCGACCAGCACGCTCAGCAGGAACAGATGGACGAAGAACAGCGGACTCACACCGGCCGGCACCACCGGCGCGAAGGTCACGAGACCGAGCGTGAGCTGCTTGATCGCCACGACGTCCGGGCGCACGACGTACCGCATGAGGACGCCGGTCCCGACCAGCCCCACCAGCAGGTACAACGCGAAGTAGTCCTGGAACAGGGAAATGTAGCGCACCTGCGCGTCGCTCAGGCGCCGCACGAGCAGGTACCCGAGCGCGGCAAGCAGGGCGATATCGGTCGCGTAGAGCACGGGGGCGCCGACCTGAAAGAACCCGTCCACCGCGGCGATGGCGCCAACCAGCGCCGGTGTCGGCTCCAGGAAGAACCGCAGGTGGCGCATCAGCACCACGAGAAACGACCAGTGGAACGCCAGCGCCGCCAGCCATAACCACTTCTGCTCCCCGTAGACGATCCGCGCCGCCGCCGGAGCGGCGCCCGGCGCATCCCCGGCGGGACCAGGGGTTCCCGGCACGGGCTCCGTCGTGATCGCCCCTCGCGTATTGCGGAAGAGCGACCGGAAGAGCAGCACCTCCAGCGCCATGCGAACGACGACTCCGGTCCGCGTCCAGGGGCTCTCAATCCAACTGGCCCTGATCCAGGACAACGATCGCTGCTGCCCGCAGGTCGTCGGGATCCTGAACGGCACGGGGGTTCGCGCCCAGCCGACCACGCGAGTCGCCACACCCACCAGGAAGATGCCGACGGCAAGGGCTGGCACCAGCAGGCCAAAGACGGGGCGCAACAGGGCCAGTGCCCCACCCGCCCAGGCGATCCCCGCCAGAGCCACGACGACGATGAGCGACCAGATCGTTTTCATGGCATCTCGCTTCCACGCGCGGAGGGCCGCTGGCCGCGTTCGCTGGCCGCGCCTGTTGTCGCCTGCCGGGCTTGCATGCGCGCGGGCACGAAACCGCTCCGGCGCCTGGCGCGCTCGGCGATGGCGTGGAGCTGCGCGCGACACCGGGCCTGGACCTCGTTCGCGAGAGCGCCGAGTTCGTCGATGCGCGCGGCGAACAGATCGAGGCGTTCCGGCCCCACGGCCAGGCTCCCGGCGGCGACCATCGTGTGGATCACCTGCCCGGCCAGGGGGACGAACCCCACGACCGCATCCGGATCGACATCCTGCACCACACGCAGCCGGATCACGTCGTCGAGTGCGGCCACCACTCGACGCCGTTCGAAGTCGCCGAGCAGTTCTGCGGCCAGCGTCCCGAGCGCCGCGCGAAGGGTGTAGCCGACAGGATTGCGGAACCGGTCCCGCTCGTCGTACAGGACGTGACCTGTCTGCGCGGGGTACGTGCGGAGCGTGCCTGCCAGCCACTCCTGGACGAACAGGTCGCGCACCTTCGCCTGAGCGGTTTCAGGAGCCATGACACGCCTCGTGCCGTCGCTGTCGGAGACGGAGGGAGCGCCGCGCCCCTACACGCACCCGGTCGGCTTCGGCAGCCCCGCCAGCTTGCAGGCGCCCTTGGCCGGGCCGGACGGGAACAACTCGTAGATCTCGTTCAGCTTGAGACCGGTCTCCTTGCAGAGCTTGCGGATCATCGGCGCGATGCCGAACTGCAGGTAGTAGTTGCGCAGATAGTTGATGACCTTCCAGTGGGCCTCGGTCAACTCTTCGACACCCTCGGTTGAGGCGAAATCCAGCGCGACGCGTTCGTTCCAGACCTCCGGATTCTCCAGAAAGCCGTCTTCGTCAACGAGGTAGGTATTGCCGCACAGTTCGATATTGGGCACGATCGTTCCTTTCGGTTGTCGACGTGCCGCCGTGCGCTGCTGTCGCGCAACGCAGGCGGCTCACTGGGCACCCCGGGTTAGACCAGGTCGATGTAGCCGCAGGGGCATTCTTCCGCGCATTTCTTGCACCCGTTGCACACTTCGAGCTTGATCTTGTAGTGCTGGCCTTTCGGCAGCTTCACGAACCCGCTGTTGGTGCAGTACATCCAGCAGGTTTCACAGTCCATGCACATGCCGCACGACATGCAGCGCCTGGCTTCGTCGAGCGCGTCGGCATCAGACAAGCCGATCTCGATCTCGGTGTCCGGACCGCGATCGCCGACGGGCACGCGGGTGCGCTCGTGGCGGTCGCTGGGTTTGTACCAGCCGATCTTCATCTTCTCCGGCGTCACGGGCGGGAGCGCCGGGGGCTTCTCGAGCGGCGTTGCGCGCAACCGGGCATCGATCGCCTCGGCGGCAAACCGGCCCTGTCCAATCGCGATGCTCACCAGGCCCAGCGCCACGTCGTCGCCGCCGGCGAAGACGTCAGGTATCGACGTGACACCCCACTCGTCCGCGGTGATCCAGTCCGTGCCCGTGCGCAGACTGGCCAACGGGCCGAAGTCGGGCTCCTGACTGATCGCCGCGATGATCGTGGTGGCCGGGAGGTCGAACTCCGACCCGACCCGGGGGACCGGCCGTGGCCGGCCCGACCGGTCGGGTTCGCCGAGGTCCATGCGGATACACCGCATGCCGACCGCCGCCCCGTCGCGGACAAGGATTTCGACCGGAGCCGCGAGGAACTCGATCTGGACACCCTCTTCAAGAGCGCCTTCGATTTCGGGCTTGATCGCCGGCATCTCGGCGCGGGTCCGTCGGTAGAGCAGCGTCACCTGCGCCCCGATCCGCCGGCTGACCCGGGCCGCATCAATGGCCGTGTCGCCGCCGCCGATCACGAGGACGCGGTCGCCCACATCGACGGTCTCGCCACTGTTGACGTGATTCAGGAACTCCGTGCCGGTGAACACGCCGGACGCATCCTCGCCGGGCACGCCCAGGGTCAGTCCCTTGTGGGCGCCGATGCCCACGAAAATCGCCTTGTAGTCGGCGTGCAACTGGTCCAGCGTGATGTCCTTCCCGACGACCGTGTGGCACTTCAGCTCGACACCCAGATCGAGCACGCGCTGGATCTCCGCGTCGAGCACGGCCTCGGGCAGGCGATAGCGGGGAATCCCGTACCGCAGCATGCCGCCGGGACGCGCAAACCCCTCAAACACCGTGATCCGCCGGTACCCGCGACGCACCAGTTGGTACGCACAGGACAACCCGGCCGGACCGGCGCCCACGATGGCAATCGGCTCGTCGTACGTCGCGTCGGAGAGTGTTCGAAGCTTCAGACCCTGGGCGATTCCGAAATCACCGACGTGGCGTTCGAGGGCATTGATCGCGACGCCCCCCTCTTTCGCCGTCCGGTTGCACCCGTCCTCGCAGGGGTGGGGACAGACGCGGCCGCAGACCGCCGGAAACGGGTTTCGGTCGGTGATGATGTCCCAGGCCATGGCATACGCCTGTTCCGGGGTGCGGCCGTATGCCTCGGCCTGGGCGATCGTGGTGAGCCAGCCGCGGATGTCCGTCCCGCCGGGACATGCGCCACCGCAGGGCGGCGCCTTCGGCCCGTACCGGGGGCGCAGCGGGCTGATGTCGCCCCCGGCGTGGCCGCCGGACTTGATGACTGGCTTCTTGACGTCCTTGAACAAGCCCATGAGTGATCCTCTTCATCCGGCGGACGCGCGCTCACGCGGCTCGGGCGCCCCACCTGTCGCCGGCGGAACCGGCCTGCCGATCCTGGAGATCGGTTGGGTCATGCGTACGGATACAGCCCCCGTTTGAAATCCTCGAGCTGACCGAGCAGGCGATCGTGTTTCTGCTCGTCCTCCAGCAGGTAGGTGAGGAGATGACGATGGATGAAGAGGCGGCAGTTCTTCCGCGCCTGCTCGGCCAGCCTCAGGGTCTCCTTCTCGAGTTCTGCGTGGTGTTCCACCAGGTCCCAGATCTCGCCCAGTTCCTCGGGCGTCAGCGAGAACGCTTCTTTCTCGAGGCCGTCGAGCATCACCTGCTGCACGCGCTTGTGCATGACCGAGTCCTGGCGGATGATCTCCATCACCAGCCGGAGGAACGGGTTGGCCGTCTTCTCCATGATCTTGGTCGTCTGGGTGACGGCCCCGTCCTCGATCTTCTGCCACTGCCTGAGCACGGCCACGAGATCGTCGGTGTTGTCGGCTGCCTTCTGTTTGAAGCTCATAGTCCTCTCCTCCTGATGCACCAGGCCGCCTGACCGGCCCGAGGCACCCGCGGGAATCGCGCGCGGCCTTTGCGACGCCTATTCGGGCGCAGCGCCTTCCTTGTGGGGCAGCGTGATGTAGCTGCCACCGAAGTAGCTGTACACGCACCGGCCCGACTCCATCAGCTGCCGGATGGCCAGCTTGCAGTCGTCCTTGGTGCAGTTGCCCTCGCCGTACTTGGCGATCATGGCCTTGGTCAGGTCGCCCGCCTTCAGGTTCTTCTTGCCCTGCGTCTCGGCGACCATCTGATACATGTCTTCGGCCAGGACGTCGACCGTCACGGACATGGGTGCCTCCTAGAAGCGGATGTGCGTCGACCTGGCATACGTCAAGCCCGCATGCTTGAAATCGTCCAGGTGATGGCGGGTGAACGGAAGGCCCGTCAGTTCGAAGAACCGCGGCCATCCAATCCGTTCGATCCACTCACCCATCCGTTCGTACTTCCGGGCGTGCGCTGCGTACACGTCGACGATACCGACGACCGCGTTCACCACTTCGGGCCACCGGGGCGGGTTGTTCGGGAGGAACGGGATCGCCAGTTTCGAGAACTTGGGCGCACTGCGCGCGTTGCTCACCTTGCCCCCGACCCAGATGGAGATTCCGTCGTTGTCGGGGTCGTTCAACGGCATCGAGGGGCAGACGGTGTAGCAGTTGCCGCAGTACATGCATTGATCGTCCACGACCTCCACCGACGCCTTGTCGTTGACGGTCGCCGGCCGGATCGCGCCGGTCGGACACGACGCGATGAGGGTGGGCACCTCGCACGTCTTTGGCAGCGTCTGATGATTGACCTTCGGCGGCCGCCGATGGATGCCCAGGATGGCAATGTCGGAGCAATGCACGGCACCGCACATATTGAGGCAGCACGCCAGCGCGACGCGCAGCTTGGCGGGAAGGTTCTCGTGGGTGAACCGTTCGTGCAGAGCGTCCATCACGGACTTGACGATGCCCGACGCATCCGTGGCCGCCGAATGGCAATGCACCCAGCCCTGGGTGTGGACGATGTTGCTGATGGCATTGTTGGTGCCACCGACCGGGAAGCCGAGTTCGGACAAGGCCGCCGTGAGCGGTTCGATGTTGTGGCGGTCCGACAGCAGGAACTCCACGTTGTTGCGGCTCGTGAACCGCAGGTGCCCGTCGCTGAACCGATCCGCGAGATCCGCGAACCGCCGCAGGGTCTGCACGCTCAGCAGCCGCGGGGAGCCGGCCCGTACCGTGTAGATCCGGTCGCCCGACTCGGCGACGTGGCAGTACACGCCTGGCGCGATCGACTCGTGGAACTTCCACTGGCCGTAGTTCTTCTTGACGATCGGGGGGAGGAACTTCTCGTAGTGCGGGGGGCCGATATCCGTAATCCGCTTCACAGGCGCCGGAGTGGTCATCGTCATATCTCCTCGAAGGTGTCAGGCTGATCAGTGCCCGTCTTCGTCTTTCTGAAAGAAGATGTACGGGTTGTCGCGCGGCGCCGTCACCATTTCGGGGATGGGATCGAGCCCAATCCCGTCGAGGAAGGTGGCCAGTCCGACGCGCTGGATCAGTTCGCCGACCCGCTCGCGGTTCTTGCCGTGCTCGTCCCAGAACTCCCACACCCGCTTGAGGAGTTCCTTCAGCGTGTCGGCCAGTTCGTCGACCGGCACGAAGGGCACGAGCACCGACGAGAGCAGGGCCCCCTGGACGATGGGGGCCTTCGCGCCGATCAGCACCGTCGCGCCCCGCTCCTTGCCGGGGCGCAGCGCCTTGGGCATGACGTTGATGCAGTGCATGCACCGGACACATTCCCGGTTGGCGATCGTCAGCGCGGCGCCGTCCCACTCCATGCACCGCGTCGGGCAGCGGTCGCAGACGTCCTTCTGAATGTTCAGGCCGGCGGCCGCGTACTCGGCCACCGCGGCGGCGTCCTGCTGAATGTCGTCCTTCCAGGTGCCGATGATGGCGAGATCCGAGCGCGCAATCGAGGCGACGCAGTCGTTCGGGCAGCCGGAGCACTTGATCTTGAACTTGTAGGGGAACGGCGGGCGATGCATCTCGTCCTGGTACGTGCGCGTCAGGTCGTCGCAGATGGCCATCGTGTCGTAGCACGCCCACTCACAGCGCGCCTGGCCCACACAGCAGGACGGGGTGCGCAGACAGGAACCCGACCCGCCGAGATCGAAGCCGGCCTCGGTCAGTTCCTTGAACACGGGCTCCAGTTCGGCGGTCTTCGTCCCGAGGAACACGATGTCGCCGGTCGACCCGTGCATGTTCGTCAGGCCCGACCCGTGTCGCTCCCAGATGTCGCAGAGCGTGCGAATCGAGTCGCTCGTGTAGAACCAGCCGGCGGGCTGATTGACGCGCACGGTGTGGAAATGGGCCACTTCGGGGAACTTCTCGGGCAGGTCGCTGTAGCGGCCGATGACCCCGCCGCCGTACCCGAGCACGCCCACAATGCCGCCGTGCTTCCAGTGCCCCATCTTCTCTTCGTAGGACTGCTCGAGCTGCCCCAGCAGGTCGCCACAGACGGGGCTGTGCTCGCCCGCCTGTTTGATCTCCCTGATAAAACTCGGCCACGGGCCGCGTTCGAGTTCGTCAAGCAACGGGGTTCTGGAATTCTCATCCGCCATCATGTCCTCCTGTCGACCGTGTGAGCCGCGCGGCATGCCACACGGCTGCGTGCCGATCCCCCGGACGCCTCGGGATCGTGAAAAGTCAGTGCCTGCCCGGCGCCGCCATGGACGCCATCCGCCGGGCGACTGGCACGTGGGGCGCGCTGACGAGCCGCGGGGGCGACGTTCTGCCGGTTCATGCGGCGCGGCCCCCTGCCACGAAAGCCCGCATCTTCTCGTCGTCGAACACGCCTTCCCACCGCGCGACGACCACGGTGGCGACGCAGTTGCCCATGACATTGACTGCGGTCCGGCCCATGTCCATGACCTGGTCGATGCCCAGCAGGATCGCCGCGCCTTCCAGCGGCAGGCCGAATTGCGTGAGCGTGGCCGTCAGCACGACGAGCCCCGCGCGAGGCACGCCCGCCACGCCCTTGCTCGTCAGCATCAGCGTCACCATCATGAACATCTGCTGACCGAAGGTGAGCGGGATGCCGGCGATCTGCGCCACGAACACGCTGCCCAGCGACAAATACAGCGTCGTCCCGTCGAGGTTGAAGCTGTAGCCCGTCGGCAGGACGAACCCGACGATGTTCTTCGGAACTCCGAACCGCTCCATGACTTCCAGCGCCTTCGGCAGAGCCGCTTCGGCGCTGGCGGTCGTGAAGGCGAGGATAAACGGCTCGCGGATCGCGCGAAGCAGCTTCAGGAATGGCACCCGCACGATCAGCGACACGCCGCCGAGCACGACCACGACGAAGACGAGGAGCCCGCCGTACATCAGCAGGACGAGTTTGCCGAGCGTGTACAGGATCCCGAGTCCCTTGTCGCCGACGGTGTAGCCGATGGCGGCCATGACGCCCACCGGGGCGAACCTCATCACGTAGCCGGTGAACTTGAACATCGCCTGCGCCGTGCTCTCCAGGACGTCGATGACCGGCCTGCCCTTCTCGCCGATGGCCGCGACCGCGACGCCGAAGAACGTGGAGAACA
>CAYNDV010000061.1:0-2589 GCA_964396055.1 uncultured Vicinamibacterales bacterium
GTCTACCAGATGCTGAACCACGGCGTCTCCACCGGCGCCCTCTTCCTCATTGTCGGCATGCTCTCCGAGCGGCGGCACACGCGCCTCATCGCGGAGTTCGGGGGCCTGAAGAGCGTGATGCCGCGCCTGGTCGCCGTGTTCATGGTCATCACGCTCTCGTCGATCGGGCTGCCGGGCCTCAACGGCTTCGTGGGCGAATTCCTGATCCTGGCGGGGGCCTTCCGCTGGAGCCCGTGGTTCGCCGTCGTGGCGGCCAGCGGCGTCATCCTGTCGGCCGTCTACATGCTGTGGATGTTCCAGCGCGTGAACTACGGACCGGTGACGAACCCGAAGAACGAGGCGCTGAAGGACCTCAGCCCGCGCGAGTGGGCGGTCATCGGCCCCACGGTGGCCATGGCGGTCTTCATGGGCGTGGCGCCCTCGATCTTCCTCAACCCGATGAAGCCGGCCCTCGACCGCGTCATCGCGCGGATGGCCGCGGCCGAACCGTCGCGCGTGGTGTCGGCGTGGCGGCCGGCGTCCCCCGACGTCGCCCGGGACCAGTCAGCCGGCCGTACGACGGGCCTGCATGTTTCGCCGCGGCAGCGCGGCGCGGGGAACTGACGTGGCGATGATTGGACCCGACCTGAGCGGCATCGTTCCTATCCTCTGCGTCGTGCTCGCCGGGATCGCCTGCCTGCTGGCCGAGGCGTTCCGCGAGCGCCACGAGCACATGCCCATCGGCGGCCTGGCGCTCATCGGCCTGGCCGGCGCGGCCGTGTCGGCCGTGATGCTGTGGGGCCGTCGCGCGGAGAGCTTTGGCGTGGTCGTGGCCGACGACTTCGGCCTCTTCGTCAGCCTCGTGCTCGTGGCCGTCGGCGCCTTCACGGTGGTCTACTCGGCGGGCATCCTCGAACGCGACCGCCTGCCCGTCGGCGAGTACTACGCGCTGATGCTGTTCGCGCTCTCGGCCATGATGCTGATGGCCGTGGCCACCGACCTGCTCGTGATCTTCCTGGCCCTCGAGACCTTCTCGCTGGCCGTCTACGTGCTCACCGGGATGCGGCGCCACGTGGCCGCCAGCACCGAAGGCGCCTTCAAGTACTTCCTGCTGGGCGCCTTCGCCAGCGCGTTCTTCCTCTACGGCATCGCCTTCGCGTTCGGCCTCAGCGGCAGCACGCACCTCGACACCGTCGGCCGCGAGGCCGCCGCCCAGTCGATGGCCGGCAATCCCCTCTGGCTGGTCGCCATGGGCCTGCTGCTCGTGGGCTTCGGCTTCAAGGTGGCTGCCGTGCCGTTCCACATGTGGACGCCGGACGCCTACGAAGGCGCGCCGTCCATCGTCACGGGCTTCATGTCGACGGCGGTCAAGGCCGCGGCGTTCGCCGCCTTTGTCCGCGTCTTCCTGGCCGCCCTCGAGCCGCTGCGCGCCGACTGGGCGCCCGTCGTCTGGGGCCTCGCGCTGCTGACGATGATCCTGGGGACGGTGGTGGGGGTGGTGCAGAGCAGCCTGAAGCGCATGCTGGCGTACTCCAGCATCGCCCACGGCGGCTACCTGCTGGTGGCCATGGTGGCCGCCAACGACGCCGGCAAGGCGTCGATCCTCTTCTACCTCTTCATCTACGCCATCACAAACCTCGCCGCCTTCGCCGTGATGGCGGTGCTGGGCAGCGAGGATCAGCCGCGCGACCAGGTGAAGGACTACACGGGCCTGTGGTACCAGCGGCCGTTCGTGGCGGGGCTGCTGGCGATCTTCCTCCTGTCGCTCGGCGGCTTCCCGCCCATGGCGGGCTTCGTGGCCAAGTGGTACGTCTTCGCCGCGGCCATCCAGGCGGAGCAGTACACGCTGGCCATCGTCGGCGTCCTCACGAGTGTCGTCTCGGTCTTCTTCTACCTGCGCGTCGTGGTGGCCATGTTCATGACCGAGCAGGCCGAACTCGACCCGCCGCGCCTGCCGGCCCGCGCCGCGATGGCCGCGCTGGGGCTCTCGGCGGCCCTCCTGTTCTACTTCGGCCTGCTGCCGACGGTGGCCATGGACCTGGCCGCGAGGAGCGTCGCAGGGCTGTTCTAGAGGCCATTAGGCCATTAGGCCGTTGGGCCGTCAGGCCTCAGAGCAGGCCCCTGCTGGCGTTGCCCTTGCACGTGCCAGTGCTGCCATGGCACGCGACTACACCAGGCTCAGCGTCTTCCACCTGGCGCACCAACTCGCGCAGGATGTCTACGTCTTGACCGGCACGCTGCCCCCGGCGGAGCGCTTCGGGCTGCAGGCGCAGCTCCGCCGGGCCGCTATCTCTGTTCCCTGCAACATCGTCGAGGGGTCCCTGCGCCGCAGCGTGCGCGAGTACGAACGATTCCTCGACGTGGCGCTCGGCTCGGCCGGTGAGGTGTCGTACTTGCTGGAACTGGCCGGCGCCCTGGGATTCATGAGCGGCGATGCCTGGCAACGTTGCAGAAACGACAGCGACCACGTTCTGCGTGCGTTGCAGAAACTGCACTCTGCCGTCGGGCGCCTGCCCAGGGATTGAGGAAGGGCCGTAAGGCCAGGGGACGGGGGACCGGCCGTCAGGCCGTTGGGCCATTCGGCCGTCAGGCGAACGGCCTGTCTCCGCC
>CAYNDV010000061.1:2689-11584 GCA_964396055.1 uncultured Vicinamibacterales bacterium
CCGGCCGTCAGGCCGTTGGGCCATTCGGCCGTCAGGCGAACGGCCTGTCTCCGCCCAACGGCCGAACAGCCGATAGCCGAACGGCCCGTCTTCGCCGAACGGCCCAACGGCCGATAGCCCAACGGCCTGCCTCCATGCCACAATCCTCCGATGCCGCGCCGTCAGCCCGTCATCGTCGTGACCGGTCCGTCCGGAGCGGGAAAGTCCACCCTGTGCCGGCGCGTGGCGCAGGCGGCGGTGGCGCGAGGCCGCGCCGCCGCCGGGGTGTCCACGGCGCCCCGCACGCCCGACACGCGGCGCACGGGACTCGACGTGGTGAACGTGGCCACCGGCGAGCGGCTGCCGCTGGCCGAGTGGGAGCGTCCCACCGGCGGGCCATCAACCGGCGGCTGGCACTTTCATCAGTCCGGACTCGACGCAGGCCTGGCCTGGTGCACGGCGGTCCCTCCGGGCGCGCTGCTGCTGGTGGATGAACTGGGGCCGCTCGAACTGCGCCAGGGCCTGGGATGGGCCCCGCTCGTCCTGCGCCTGCGGGACCACGACGGCCCGGCCATCGCGGTGATCCGCCCGGCCCTCGTCGAGACGTTCGTCGGCGCCGTACGGCCGCGGACGACGGCGACGGTGCGCGTGGACTCTGCCAGCCGCGACGCGGCCCTCGCCGTCGTCCGCGACGCGCTTGGGTGGTCCGCGTGATCAACGCCGCCAGCCTGTCGGTATCGTTCGGTGCCGTGCCCGCGCTGGCCGACGTCAGCCTCGGCATCCGCGCCGGCGACATCGTCCTCATCGGCGGCGCGTCGGGTTGCGGCAAGAGCACGCTGCTGCGCACGCTGGCCGGCATCATTCCCCACGCGGTGGCCGCCACGATCGACGGCGCGGTCTGGGTGGCCGGGCGGCGCACCGTGGACATGCCGCTCAGCGATCTCGCGCAGCGCGTCGGCCTCGTCTTCCAGAACCCGTCGGCGCAGCTGTTCAACCTCACCGTGCGGGAGGAGGTGGCCGCGGGTCCGTACAACTTCGGCCTGCCCGATTCGGCCGTCGAGGCGCGCACGCGCTGGGCCCTCGAGGCCGCCGGGCTCACCGGCAAGGAAGACCGCGACGTGCGCGCCCTCTCCGGGGGCGAACGGCAGCGGGTAGCCATCGCGGCGGTGCTCGCGATGAAACCTGGCGTCCTGGCGCTGGACGAGCCCATGGCCAGCCTCGACGTGGACGGCACACGCCGCCTGACCGAAGTCCTGCTGCGCCTCAACCGCGACGAGCAGACGACCGTCATCATCGCGGAGCACCGGCTGCGCGAGGCCGCGCAGGTGGCGCGCCGCGCCGTGCTGATGGACGACGGCCGCGTGGCCGCCGACGGGCCCGCCACCGCCGTGTTGTCCGAACGGCCGCTCCTGCGCCGCCTCGGCCTGCGCCGCCCCGCGCTGACGCCCCTCGCCGACTGGGAGTCGCTGATTGCGCCCGGCTCGCCCGCGGCCGGCCCGCCCATCGTCGAACTGCGCGGCGTGGAAGCCAGCTACGGCGGCGACCCGGCCCTGCGGGGCGTCGACCTGACGGTGCGCGAGGGCGAATGCGTGGCCCTGGTCGGCGACAACGGCTCGGGGAAGAGCACGGTGGCCCGGGTGATTGCCGGGCTGCTGCGGCCCTCGCGCGGCACGTGCCGCTGGCCAGGCGGCGGGCCTGCGCCGGGTACGGACGTCGGCATCCTCCTGCAGGACCCGCGCGTGCAGCTGTTCTGCGAAACCGTCGAGGACGAACTGCGGTTCGGTCCCGCGAACGTCGGCCGCGACGCCGGCCCCATCGTCGAGGCGCTGGTGCCGGCCGCCGACCTGGGCGCCCTGCGCTGCCGCGCGCTGCACACGCTGTCGAGCGGCCAGTTGCACCGCACCGCGCTGGCGGCGGTGATGGCCCTCGATCCGCGGCTGCTGATCCTCGACGAGCCCACCGTGGGCCAGGACTGGCGGCACCTCGAGCAGGTGATGGCCCTCGTCGAGCGCCGCCGGGCGGCGGGCTGCGGCGTGCTGCTCATCAGCCACGACTTCAAGCTCATCCACCGCCACGCCAGCCGGCTGGTGCTGCTGCGCCACGGGCGCGTAACCGCCGAAGGCGTACCCATGGACGCCCCGGCTGAACGGGAGTGACGATGTCCTTCAGCGCGCGCGACCTCGTCTACATCGGCGTCTTCGCGGGGTGCTGGGGCGCCATCGAGATCACGGTCGGCGGCGTCTTCCACGCGTTGCGCGTCCCGTTCGGGGGGACCATGCTGACCGGCGCGGGCATCGCGATCGCGCTGGTGGGCAGCTTGTACGTGCCCCGCCGGGGCGCTGTCGCGCTCATTGCGCTGCTGACGGCGCTGCTCAAGATGCTCAGCGTGGGCGGCATCGTCCTGTCGCCCATGATCGCCATTACCATGGAAGGGCTCGTGGCCGCGGGCTGCCTGGCCGTGGCCGGGTCCACGCGGGCGGGCTTCCTGCTGGCCGGCGCGATGAGCTGCCTCTACCCGCTGCTGCATACGACGATGAGCGCGTGGATCACCGGGGGCACCGACTTTCTGGGCGCGTATGTCCGCATCCTCGAGCGCGGCGCGAACCTGCTGGGCGTCCCCGTGTCGTGGGGGCTGGGTCTGCTGGCGTTGATTGCCGCGATTCATGTGGCGATCGGCCTGGTGTCCGGCAGCCTGGCGTGGCGCATCGGCGCCGGCCTGCGGCGGCGCGGCCGACACGCTCAGTGATGCGTTGTGGCGTCCGGCTCCCTCGTGGCGTCCGGCTCCTCCGTGGCGTCCGGCTTCCCTCGACTTTGCTCGGGACAGGTTAGCCGGACGAAGCAGTGTGATCGATGACTGAGTTGCAGGCCGCACCGCAACGGTGGATGAGCATCGGCGTCACCGGCAGAGCCGGAGCGCTCGTGCTCTGCGTGGCCCTGTGCGTGGCGGTGACCGGCGCGAAACTGGCGGTGGCTGCCACACTGGCGTGGCTGCTGGCGGCCGCGCTGCATCCCTCCGGGTTTCGCGTGCTGCGCCGGCCGTCGCTGTGGGCGATTCTGGGCGTGCTCGTCGTGCCGATCCTGGTCTTCAGCGTGCCACGCGACGTGGGGCTGCCCTGGGGCCTCGCCGCCTCGCGCGAGGGCCTGACGCTGGCGTTCACCGTCCTCGTGCGTTCCCTCGTCATCGTCGTGGCCGCAGCGGGCTTCGGGGCCACGGTGTCGGTCCGCGACCTGACCACCCTGTTCGAAGCCGTGGGCCTGCGGGGATTGGGTTTCGCCCTTGGGGTGGCCGTGCACACGCTGCCCCTGGCGCAGCAGACCTGGACGACGTCGGCGCGCGCGTTGCGCCTGCGTGGCGGCTTCCGGCGCGCGCCCGCGCGGGACGCGGGCCTGCTCGGGATGACGGTGATTGGCAACGCCCTGCGTCACGCCGACGAGGTGGTGGAGGCGGCGATGGCTCGCGGCTTTGCGCCGGACGCACGGCGTCGGGTCGCGCCCGCCCGCTGGCAGTCCGACCTCGCCTGGCTTGCCGCCGGCGCCGCCGTCGCGGCCACGATTCTCCTGTGGTGAGGCGGCCTGTGCCTTAGCCCAACGGCCGAACGGCCGAATGGCCTTATGCCTTGGCCGAACGGCCTATGAATTGCTCACGTCCCTGACGACGCGCTTGAGGTCGGCCAGGGCGAATGGTTTGGCGAGGAAGCCGGACAGGCCATTCGCCTTCATCAGGTCCACGCGCTCGTCCGCGCAGCCCGTGACCAGCACGACGGGTACCTCTGGGCGCATCCGGCGGACGATGTCGAAGGTCGCAGCACCATCCAGGCGGGGCATCGCCAGGTCGAGCAGGATGCCCGAGACCTCGGGGTGGGCCGGCAGCAGTTCAACGGCCTCGGCACCGTCGTTCGCTGTCAGGACGGTAAGTCCCATCCGCTGAAGCATTTGCGACGTCAGGCTGAGGATCGACGGATCGTCGTCCACCACCAGCCAGGTAGCTGAGCCTCTCGAGTTCTCGGTTACGGCAGCGCTCATGGGATACGGGGTCTGGCAGGCCGCCGACGCGGGTGCGTCAAGCCGGGCTCCGACAAATTTCCTGTGCAATATTGGAACAGGGCCTGACAGGTGTCAAGAAGAATGGCAAGGAACTTGCCCGACTGCCCGCCAGCCACCGCTGCCTGTCTGCGTAAGCAGGGCTAAAGCCCTGCACTACCTGCACTAAGGCTGTGAAGGATGCGGGGCCAGCTCCAGGACCAGTACCGGAATGGACGTGTCCGTGTTCAGTCCTGTCGTCGAAATGGAGACATGCCGTCCGTCACTCGAGGCGTCCACAGGCTGGCCGCTTTCGAGCACGTGACACGACGTCACACGCGCGCCCGGGAGTGGTAACACGACGACCGGCGACGGCGGGGCCGTGAGGAACACGTAGACGCGCCGGCCGCCGCCAGGTAGCGCGTGTTGCGTGAGCCGGACGCCGGCGGGCGCGTCGGCGTCCACCGGCGTCGTGCCGTAGATCGCCTCGGCGTTCGCCACGGTCCATCCGCCAACCTCGCGCAGGCGGCGCACCGCCGCGGCGGGGAAGCGGCCGTCGGGCATCGGTCCGACATTCAGCAGGTAGTTGCCGCCCAGCGACACGTTCTGCGCCAGCAGTTCGGTCAGCGTGCGGCTCGACTTCCAGTTGAAGTCGCGCGCATGCCAGCCCCACGACTTGCAGATCGTGGCCGGCGTCTGCCACGGGCGGCCCAGCGCCCGTTCAGGGTGCTGGTTGTCGTGCGTTTCGAGGAAGTCGATGTCGTCGCCGGGGTCGTGGAAGCAGATGCGCCCGTTGATCAGACAGCGCGGGCTCTTCGTGCGGATGAGCGCGATCAGTTCGTCGCGGCGCTTCGGCGTGATGTAGTCCTTCGACTCGTCGTCCCACGTGTCGAACCAGAACAGGTCCGGATCGTAGCGGTCGATGAGTTCGGCCACCTGGCGCAGCGAGATGCCCTGCCAGTACCGTTCGAACGCCTCCTGGGTCGGCCGGCGATCGACGGCCCAGTAGGGCCACGCGCCGCCGTCGTGGCCCCAGTCCTGCCAATGCGAGTAGTAGAAGCCGAACTTCAGCCCGTGCCTGCGGCACGCCTTCGCGAGATCGCCCAGCAGGTCGCCCCGGAAGGGCGTCGAGCCGAGGTCGTAGTCCGTGACGGCCGAGTCCCACAGCGCGAATCCGTCGTGGTGCTTGGCGGTGATGACGAAGTACCGCATGCCTGCGCGTTTCGCTTCGAGGATCCAGGCGTCGGCGTCGAAGTGGACCGGGTTGAACTGTTTCACCAGCGCCCGGTACTGGTCGCGTGGCACCTCCAGGCGCTGCTGTGCCCACTCGGCGTACCAGCTCTTCCCGTTGGGCAGCTCCGGCGCCGGCAGCGTGTGCCCGTTCCACGATCCGCCCAGCAGGCTGTAAAGGCCGAAGTGGACGAACATGCCGAAGCGCGCCTCGGTGAACCAGCGCACACGCTCGGGGACCGGCGATGGGGCTGGCGCCTGGGCCTGCGGCTGGGCCGTGGCCAGCACCACCACGGCCGCAACGGCCACGGCGGCCGCCCGGCGAACACGTCTCTGCATCGGTCCGACTCCCTGCCGAACGGCCGAACGGCCTGCCTTCGCCGAACGGCCGATGGCCGAACGGCCTGCCTTCGCCGAACGGCCGAACGGCCAATGGCCGAACGGCCTGCCTTCGCCGAACGGCCGAACGGCCAATGGCCGAACGGCCTGTCCTATGCCACGCCCCGCAGGATCCGCGCGAGCGTCTCGTCGTGCGTCTCGAACACCGTGCGCAGGTCGAGGACGACGCGTCCGTTCTCGATGCGCGCGATGACCGGCGGATCGAGCCGCCGCAAGGCGGCCTCGAGCGCATCGGCGGTGAGTCCGGTCCGTTCCAGCGCCAGGAGGCGCGTCGGCAGGGTCAGGCCCGGCGTCGTGCCGCCGCCAATCGTCGACTCGCCGTCCACGATTGCCGTGCGGTACAGCCCCGAGTCCTCGAGCCGGGCCGCCAGTCGCCGCGCCCGCGCCTCGATGGCGTCGGGATGCTGCCCCAGCATGCGGATCACCGGGACGGTTTCCGAGGCGTGCCCCGTGGCGTACTCCTGCAGCGTGCCGGTGAGCGCCGCGTAGGTGAGCTTGTCCACGCGCAGCGCGCGCATGAGGGGATGCCGGCGGATCCGTTCGATGAGCGGGCGCCGCCCGAGGATGAGGCCCGCCTGCGGCCCGCCCAGCAACTTGTCGCCGCTGACGCACACCACGTCCACGCCGGCCGCGATGCTGCCCTGCAGCGTGGGCTCCGAGCGCAGCAGCGCGTCGAGCCCCGGCACCTCCGCCGCCCGCAGCGCGCCCAGTTCCGCCGCCGCCGCCAGCCCGCCCAGGATGTTGCCGCTGCCCAGGTCTTCGGCGACGATCACGCCGCGTTCGCGGCCGACGGCCACCACGTCTTCGAGCGCCGGCGTCTCGGTGAACCCCTCGATGCGGAAGTTCGATCGGTGCACCCGCAGGATCAGGGCCGTGCGCTCGGTGACGGCCGCGGCGTAGTCCGACGCGCGCGTCCGGTTCGTGGTGCCCACCTCCCGCAGGAGGGCGCCCGACTGCGCCATCACCTCGGGCACGCGGAAGCCGCCGCCAATCTCGACCAGTTCGCCCCGCGAGACGATGGCCTCGCGTCCCGACGCCAGCGCGGCCAGCATCAGCATCGTCGCCGACGCGCAGTTGTTCACCACCACCGCCGCTTCGGCGCCGGTGAGCCGGCCCAGCAGGGCCTCGGCGTGGAGGTCGCGGTGCCCGCGGCCGCCCTGCTCGAGATCGTACTCGAGCGTCGAGTAGTCCTGCCCGACCTCCACCACGCGCGCCAGGGCCCGGGCCGACAACGGCGATCGCCCGAGGTTGGTGTGGATGATGACACCCGTGGCGTTGATGACGGGTCGCAGCGAAGACTGGAACGTGCGCCGCAGCCGCGGCTCGAGGGCGCCTTCGATGACGTCCGCGGCCTCTGCCCCCGTTGTCGGCAGGTCATCGTCCGCGGCCGCCGCGACCAGCCGGGTGCGCAGCGCGTCGGTCTCGGCCCGCAGGGCCTCGACCACGGCAGCGTGGCCGTACTGGGCCAGCAACGCCACCACCCGCGCCCGCTGGCGGAGTTGCTCGATCGACGGGAGGATACGGAAGTCGGGCATAGGACAGGCCGTCAGGCTTTCGGCCGTTGGGCCGTTCGGCCACGGGCTCCAGGCCGTTCGGCCCAACGCCCAACGGCCCGTGTTGCAGCAAGTACCCCTTCAGGATACCATCGGAGCCGTACCATGGATGACCGAGCGAACGTGACGGATTCCCTGCATCCGGCCACCGGTGCGGCCCGGCCCGAGCGGCCGCGTTTCCGCCCCAGGGAGCAGTTCTGGCCCTACGCCGAGCTCGAAGAGGAGCCGTCGGACGAGGAACTGGCGCGCCTCGATCCCGACCTCCAGGATGCCCTCTACAACCGTCCCGTCGCGCGGCCGTTCTCCTATACCATCGTGTTCGCGCCCTTCGAGCCGACCGACGACTGCGGCCGGGCCGTGACGCTGGCGAAGGATACCAGCGACTACCAGGAAACCGGCTCAGGTGAGCGCCTCCGCCATCGTGCCCGCTTCCGCCCGGACGAGGTGCTGGCCCTGCGCGACCTCTGGCAACTGGTCGGCCACCTCGATACCACCGACGTGCTCATCGACGACCGGCCCGTGCCGCTGGCGCGGGAACTCTGGCTGCCCCTGCTCTGGTACCTGATTCCCCGCGGCTGAGACCCTGTGGCCAGCGACTTCGACCAGGCATTCCGCGCCCTCGAGGCGGAACTGCGCAAGCTCGAAGCCGAGTACAACATGTTCTTCGCCGGCCAGTTGCCGCGGCCGCCCTGGGAAACGCGCACCGCCGTCGAACAGGCCGCCAAGCGCCTCGACCGCGCCGTCAGCGGCGACGGTTCTTATGCCGACCGCTTCCGCTTCCAGACCCTGCAGGCGCGGTTCATGACGTTCGTGGATCTGTGGGACCGCGGCCTGCGCGCGCGCGAGGAGGGCCGCCCCGGGCCGTTCGACTCGCGCCGCACACCCGCCCAGCAGGCTGAACCCGAACCGCAGCGGCCGTCGGACCGCGTCGTCTACGTCACGACGTTCGCCGACCCGATGGACGAACTCGACAAGCTGCACGAGCTGTACGAGCGCCTCGGCTCGGCCCGCCGCGATCTCGGCGAGGCCCAGGTGCCCTTCCACAAGTTCGCCGCCCTGGTGCGCGACCAGGTGAAGTCCATCCGCAAGCGCGGCGCGCCCGAAGTGGCCTTTCGCGTGGCCGTGCTCGACGGCAAGGTCAACTTCACCGCCCGCGGGCTGGTGGGGTTCACCGACGACTGAAGGGGATCGAAGCGGGCCGGAAGGACGGGGGAGGGGACGGGGGGCAAGAACGCCCGGGGCGTGTTGCCGCCCCGGGCCAGTGAGCGCGACGCTTAGAGGCGGACGACGTTGCCAGCCTGGGGACCCTTGGGACCGTCGACGATCTCGAACTCGACCGCCTGGCCTTCCTCGAGTGAGCGGAACCCGACGCCCTGGATGGCGGAGTAGTGCACGAACACGTCACTCCCACCCTCGCGCTCGATGAACCCGTAGCCCTTGGTGTTGTTGAACCACTTGACCTTGCCTGTGATGCGCATTCTTTCCTGCCTTGCCTTCTGGCGGCGCTGGCGACGCCGCGCGACTTACTGATCCCCGAGCCAGGCACGGGGACGTTCCCGACTAACCGCTCGATGTGCGGTTGACGACGCTGGCCCACAGCGCCGCTCTACCATCTTAGCAGGGGCTGGGGGCCAGGGGCTAGGGGCGTGGGGCTTGGGGCTTGCTTCTGACGAACGCCGCTCCCCATGCCCCATGCCCCTAACGCCGCAAAGGC
>CAYNDV010000061.1:11684-16364 GCA_964396055.1 uncultured Vicinamibacterales bacterium
CTTGCTTCTGACGAACGCCGCTCCCCATGCCCCATGCCCCTAACGCCGCAAAGGCGTGGCGGGCGGGACGATCTGGATCACGGTGGGGAAGGCGGCCGGCGTGGCGCCGAACTTCGGGTTGGCGAGGCCCGGCGAGCCATTCATGGTGTAGTCCTTCACCGTGACGCCCGGCGGGAAGGCCACCTGGTCTTCGCGGAACCGGCCCACTTCGAACATGTGCGTGGCGGGCACGTCGAAGACGAGTTCGCCCTTCTGCTTCAGCACGGTGCGGTAGTAGGCCACCACGTCCGCAAAACGCTGCTCGGTGCCGAACAGGAAAAACCGCTGGCCCGCGCCGCCCGCGTCGTACGACCCGAGGTACTGCGCGTTGGGGAGGATCGGCGCGCCCAGGTACGCCTCGGTGGGCGGCTGGTCAGGCCCGGGCGGCGGCACCGCCGCGCGCGCCGCTGACGCCGGTGCTGCTGGGGCCGGAGCCGCGGGCGCTGGTGCCGCGGACGCTGGCTGCGACGCCGGGCGCCGGGCCGCCGCCGGCGCCGTGGTGCCACCGCCCGCAGGGGCCGGTGTGCCGGTGCCCGTGGACGACGTCGGCTGAGCCGCGGTGGCAGGTCCGGGCGCCGTCGTGGTCGAACCCGGGGTGGTGGGCTTCGCCACGGGCGGACCACCCTTGGTTGCCGGCGCGGCCGGTTGCGTGCCTGTCGCGGGGGGCTGCGTACCAGGCTGTGCGGCCGGCTGCGCGGGCCGGGTGCCGGCCGGTGGAGTTGTCTCGGTCCCCGGCGGCTTCGGCGGCGGCTGTGGCTTGGCCACCGGCGGCTGCGCCCAGGCGCCCGCCGCCGCGGCCGTCACGCACAGCGCCGTGGCCACCGACACGAAGACCGCGTGGAACCGCCGGTTCTCGACCATACTGGCATTATAGCGCCGGGCCGGTCCCGGCCCGTGAGGAGCCATGCCATCCCTGCTCGACTACTGCCAGGCCGAACTGCCCTGGCTCATCGAGACCACTGCCGCCCTCGTGGCGCACGAGTCGCCCACCACGGACAAAGCCGTGGCCGATGCGTGCGGCCGCGAGCTGGCGTCGCGCCTGGAGGCGCTCGGCGGCCGCGTGCAGCGGCTGCCGCGCCAGACAGCCGGCGATCACCTGCTGACCGACTTCGGCTGCGGCGACCGCCAGGTGCTGCTGCTGGGGCACTTCGACACGGTGTGGCCCGTGGGCGAGCTGGCGCGCCAGCCGTGGCGCGAGCACGACGGCCGCCTCTACGGCCCCGGGGTGTACGACATGAAGGCCGGCCTCGCCATCGCGATGCTGGCCGTGCGCGCGCTCCAGGACAGCCCCGAGGGTCTGCCCGGGCGGGTGGCGTGCCTGTTCACGAGCGACGAGGAGACCGGCAGCGAGACCTCGCGGGCCGTCATCGAAGACGAGGCGCGGCGCAGCGTGGCGGCGCTGGTGCTCGAGCCCGCCCTGGGCGACGGCGGGGTGAAGACGTGGCGCAAGGGCTGCGGGCAGTACGTGCTGCGCGCTCGTGGCGTGGCGGCCCACGCCGGCGTCGAACCCGAGAAAGGTGCCAGTGCGATTCACGAACTCGTGGGCCAGATTCCCGCGATTCGCGCCCTGGAGGACCCCTCCCGCGGCCTGACGATCAACATCGGCCAGATTGGTGGCGGCTCGCGCGTCAACGTGGTGGCCGAAGAGGCCTTCGCCTCGATCGACGTGCGGGTGACGGCGCAGGACGATGCCGCCCGCGTGGACGCGGCGCTGCGCGCCCTGCGGCCTGTCGATCCGCGCGTGAGCCTGCATCTCGACGGCGGCATCGACCGGCCGCCGATGGAACGATCCGCCCCCGTTCTGCATCTGTACGAGCAGGCGCGGGCGGTGGCGGAGGCCTTCGGCCGAAACCTCGGCGAAGGCGGCACCGGCGGCGGCTCGGACGGAAACTTCACGGCCGCCGCCGGCGTCCCAACACTTGACGGGCTCGGTGCTGTCGGAGGCGGGGCCCACGCGCTCGGCGAGTACGTGGACGTCGCGAGCCTGCCGTGGCGGGCGGCCCTGCTGGCCGGATTGCTGCGGCGGATTTTCACGGGGTACACTGGCTGATACGCACCGGCAACCCTCCCTGGCCCCCGGGCCGGGGTTTCGAAGAGAGATCATGGGAAACACACTCAAGACCACGTTGCTGCTGGCCGCCCTGAGCGGCCTGCTGCTGTTCATCGGCGACGCGCTGGGGGGCCAGAGCGGCCTCGTGATGGCGTTCGGCTTCGCGGTCCTCATGAACTTCGCGTCGTACTGGTTCTCGGACAAGATCGTCCTGGCCATGTACAAGGCCCAGCCGGTCGGCCCCGACCACCCGCTGTCGCGCATCGTCGCGCGGCTGGCGCAGCGGGCCAACCTGCCGATGCCGAAGGTGTACGTGATTCCCGACCCGTCGCCCAACGCGTTTGCCACGGGGCGCAACCCCTCGCACGCGGCGGTGGCGGCCACCGAGGGCATCCTGCGGCTGATGGACGAGCGCGAGATCGAAGGCGTGATGGCGCACGAGCTGGCCCACGTCAAGAACCGCGACATCCTGATCAGCTCGGTGGCGGCGACAATTGCGGCGGCCATCATGATGGTGGCGCGCATGGCGCAGTTTGCGGCCATGTTCGGCGGCGCCTCGCGCGACGACCGCGACGGTGGGCCGAGCCCGATTGCGCTGCTGGCCACGATGATCGTGGGCCCGCTGGCGGCGATGCTGATCCAGGCGGCCATCTCGCGGTCGCGCGAGTTCGCGGCCGACGCCACGGGCGCCGAGATCGCGGGGTCGCCCTACGGCCTGGCCGACGCCCTGCGCAAGCTCGAGTCGGCGTCCAAGCGTATCCCGATGGACGCCAGCCCGGCGACGGCGCACATGTTCATCATGAAGCCGTTCAGCGTGCGCGGCCTGCTGGGGCTCTTCAGCACCCATCCGCCCACCGAGGCGCGGATCAAGGCGTTGATGGGGGGGAACTGACGATTGTCAGAAGCAAGAAGCAAGAAGCGAGAATAAGCACGCAGCCAAGCGCGGGCGCGGTGTGTAGTGCAGGGCTTCAGCCCTGCCCTCGCCGCGCCCGTCGTTCTTTCTCTCGCCTCTCGCCTCTCGCCTCTCGCCTATAGCAAGTACGCCGCTGCAAACCCCACCTGCGCGACGAACATCATGCGGTACATGTGCGCCCACGAGACGTGGTTCTCTTCCACGGCCAGCGTATCGGGCTGGCGCAGCATCAGGTAGCAGACGTAGAGGCCGTAGGCCGTCATCACGAATCCCAGGGCCTGCAGCAGCCAGAAGTTGCCCGTGAGGACGCCCGTCCAGGCCCCGATGGGGATCATGACGAACGGCAGGACGAACGACGGCGAGATCATCCACGCCGCGCGCGCCACGCCGAACTGGAGCGGCAGCGTGCGGCAGCCGCCGCGGCGGTCGCCGTCCATGTCGGCGAAGTCCTTGGTGGTGGTGGCGCCCAGCAGGAACAGGCCGAAGATGGCGCCGATGAACCACGGCTCGAGCCCCATGGCCGACTTGACCGATGACCAGCCGGCCACCTTCAGCAGCACGCCGCGCGGGATCGCGATCGTCACGTTGGCCCAGATGCCCAGGCGCTTGGTGCGGAACGGCGGCACCGAGTACAGCGACGTGATGGCGCTGGCCGCCACCACCATCCAGAACACTTCGCGCCGGCCCCCCGGGGCCACCAGCCACGCCAGGACGAACGACACCGCGAAGGCCGCCAGCGTGATGGCCCACGCGGCGCCGAGCGACAGCCGCCCGCTCGGCAGTGGCCGTTTCGGCTTGTTCACCCGGTCGATGTCGAGGTCGTAGATCTGGTTCAGGCCGTTCGAGGCGACATTGAGCGTGGCCGCCATGAGCGACCCGACGACGGGCAGCACGAGCAGGTCCCAGTGCCACGCCTCGCGCGGGTGCGCGCCCACCGCCGTCAGGGCGCCCGAGAGAAACCCCAGCGCCGGCGCGATCAGCGTGAACGGGCGCGCGAAGTCGACGACGGCGTGCCAGCGATCGACCGCGGTGGCCTGGCTCACACGAACCTCGTCAGGACGATGGCGGTCAGCGCGCCCGCGGCCGTGTTGAGAAAGTTCAGGACGTCGTTGTCGACGATGCCGGCGCCTTCGAGCGTAGCGGCCATCGCGCTTTCGAACAGGGAGCCCACGGCGGCGCCCGCCACGACGAGCCAGATCCACGCGCCGGGCATCAGGCCCAGGGCCGCGCCGGTCCACGCCAGCACCAGCGCGGCGATCAGGCCCGCGGCCGTGCCCTCGAGCGACATGGCGCCCGGCGTGCCGGGCCGGACCTGCGACAGGCTGGTGACCAGGTAGGTCTTGCCGCCCCAGGCCTTGCCGATCTCGCTGGCCACCGTGTCGCTGCCGCCCGTGGCCAGCACCGCCACGAAAGCCAGCAGCGCCTCGTTCTTGAACGGTGTGGTCACCGCCAGGACGGCGGCGATGGCCGCGAGGCCGGTGTTCGCGAAGGCGTTGGCGGCGCCGCGGCGCCCGCCCCGTTCTTCAGCGATGCCGAGCACCGCCTTGCGCTTCAGGCCGAGCCGCGACGAGACCGACGCGGCCAGGAACGTCGCGAACAGCAGCAGCCAGCCCTGCCAGCCCGTGTTGGCGTACACCAGCATGCCGATGGCCCAGCCGGTCAGCATGCCCGACACGCG